>JBAVUB010000091.1:0-3681 GCA_049696575.1 Acidobacteriaceae bacterium
TTCGTGATGCCGTTGCTGGTGCGCCGCTTCACATTGAAGCGGGATTTCGCACGCGAGCTGCGCAGGAACAACAACGAGGAACTCTGAGGTTCACTGCTCCCGCAGAAACGCCGGCAGCCGCTCCTCGCGGACATTGTCGTAGCACTGCAATACGGTGAACCGCGCGATCGACGCGGGGATCCCGACCGCCGTGAAGCCCGGATGTCCGGTTGCCGGATAGGGACCGCCGTGGTTCATCGCCGAGCTCACGGCCACGCCGGTTGGCATCTTGTCGTTGAGCAACCGCCCGACCTTGCGTCGCAGCACGGGCGCGAGCCGCGCATACAGCGCGTCATCCACGCCGGATGTCGAAGAGTAAAAGCATCCCGTCAGATTTCCCTCGAGAGAATCGAGCGCATCCAGAAGCTCGTCCTGGTTGGCAGCGACTACCACCATGACTTCGTTGCCGAACGCCTCCCGCTCCAAGTCGTGCGGTGCGGAGAGAAAGGCCTTGCCGGAAACGCGCAGCAGTGTGCTCGCGTACCGATAGCCGTTTCCGGGTAGATTTCTGCCTCCGGTGACGACGACGGCACCCGCGGACTTCAACGCCTGAATCGACTCGTGCAGCTGGTCACGCGTCGATGACGACAACAGGGCATGCGGCTCACGGCTATCGAACGCAACAGCGAGCTCTCGTAAAAAGGATTCAGTCGCATCGCCGGCGATCAGAAACGCCAAATTCGGCCGCGTGCAAAACTGCCCCGATCCAGCAGTGCAGCTGTCGGCAAGCTCCTTCGCCCACTTCTGCGCGTTCTCCCTCAGGCCTTCGGGCAGAAACACCACCGGATTCAGACTCGACATCTCGAGATAAATCGGCTTACCGGCCGCATCGGCGGCGTGTTTCAACTTCAGTCCCGCACCTTTGCTGCCGGTAAAACCAGTGGCGCCGACTCTGGGATCGCTCACCAACCGCTCCCCCGCCTCATGGCTCACCTTGTAGATCATCTGCACTGTCGCGGGCGGAAGTCCCGAACCCTCGAGCGCCTTCGCGGCAGCTTCGGCCATCAGCTGCGACGTATACGGATGCAGGGGGTGTGCTTTGGCGATCACCGGATTGCCCGCCGCAATGGCGGCGGCAAAATCGCCCCCACTCACGCCGTTGAATGCGAACGGAAAATTATTGGGCCCAAAGACCACCACGGGGCCGATCGGCGCCAGGCACGAATAAAGTTTCTTCGCTCGGTCAATGGTGATGCGCCGCCACGTTCCCTGCCGCGCCGCAGCGGCCGCCTGGCGGAGCTGATCCGTCGTCCGCGGAAGCTCCACATCCTTCAGCCGTGGCGACACAGGGAGCGCCGTTTCTTCATGCGCTGCCTGCACGATGGCCTCAGCGTTCGCCTCCAGCTCCGCCGCATATTTCTCCAGGAACGCAGCAATCTTCTCGGCCGGGATATGCTCCAGTTCGCGCGCCGCTTCCGCTGCCGCTGTCAGCGCACGGTCGCAGTCGCTCCACCGGCTGACGGGAAATTCGCGCCCCAGCTTTTCGCCGGTTGACGGATTTTCCGGCTCAAAGACGCCTTCCGCGTCAGACTCCCGCCACTCGCCACCGATCCAAACCTTCGCCGTTGCCACTGCCGTCTGCATCATCGCTCTCCTCACTCCACGATCCCATTATTCGACCGGGTTCACCAGCTCTCCGATCCCGTCGATCCCGATGCGAACCGTGTCGCCTTTCTCCAGCGTAAACGAATCCGGAGGCACAACGCCTGTGCCCGTCAGCAGGAAACAACCGAAGGGGAAGGTCTGATCGCGATACAGGTAATCGACCAGCTCCTGCGGGCTGCGTTTCATCTGGGCCAGCGTCGTCTCGCCGGAGAATGCGGCGGTCCCCGCGCGGACAATCGCAATGGAGATGCGCGTCTCGGCGGGGAGGGGATCGGGGGTCATCAGAATACCCGGCCCAAGCGCGCAGCTGCGGTTGTAGACCTTGGCCTGGGGCAGGTAGAGCGGGTTCTGCCCCTCGATATCGCGCGAGCTCATATCGTTGCCGATGGTGTAGCCGACGATGCGGCCGGCGGGGTTGATGAGCAGCGCAAGCTCGGGCTCGGGCACCGACCAGCGCGCGTCGCTGCGCAAACCTACAGAGCCGCCCGGCCCCACCACTTTGTGCGGCAGAGATTTGAAAAACAGCTCCGGGCGCTCCGCTGAATAAACGCGATCGTAGAAATCTCCTCCGCCCGTATCTTTCGATTCGGCCATGCGCGCGGCGCGGCTGCGCAGGTACGTCACGCCCGCTGCCCAAACCTCCTGGTTGCTGATCGGCGGCAGCAGGTCGGCCGTGTGGACGGGCCCGGCCGTCTTCCCCTCTCGAATCTGTTCGCCAAGAAATGCATGCAAATCCGGACGTGCTACGAGCGCGTCTAGAGAACCTTCGACCCCATAAGCCCTGTTGTCCTCAACCAGGGTGAGGCCCTCGGCCGTTCGATACAGAATCACGTTTGCTCCTTGTTCTCACCAGCAATCGATTGCGGCGTCGCCGGTACGTTGTCGCCTGCGAGCCGTGCAGCGATCGCATCGACATCGTAAACGCACCCGGCCCAGATGCCGCCGCTGGCCTCGACCAAGGCTGCCCAGAGTCGAGTGTCGTCCGGCAGCTGCGGATGCGGCCGCAGATCTTCGCGCGATGGGCGGGAGGCGAGATGGTGTGCGCCTTCGCCGCTGCCGAATAGCTGGTCCCGCTCGCCCACCAGATCGACCGAAGCGGTGAGATTCGTTCGGTCGATGCGAATTTCGATCACATCGCCGTCGCGGAGTTTGCCGATGGGGCCACCGGCGAGAGCCTCCGGCGAAATATGGCCGATGCAGGGGCCGGTCGAAACGCCGCTGAATCTGCCATCAGTAAGAAGGGCCACGTGGCGGCAATGCGGCAGGGCTTTGAGCGCCGCAGTGACCTGATAGATCTCCTGCATTCCCGCGCCCCTGGGACCGCAGCAAATCAGGACCATCACGTCGCCCGCAACGATCTGGCCCTTTTTGATCGCGTCAATCGCGTCGCTCTCGAGCGTGAACACGCGCGCCCGGCCGCGATGGAGGAAGACGCCGCCATCCCCAATCAGACTCGGATCGATCGCCGTGCTCTTCACCACGGAGCCCTCGGGCGCGAGATTCCCCGTCGGAAAACACACAGTCGACGTCAGCCCCGCCTGCCGCGCGCGATCCGGCGAGAAGATGACCTGGTCCGCGTCGATTCCGTCGCGCTCGCGCAGATTCTGTCTGAGCGCGTGCCGGCGTTCGCTCTGCTGCCACCAGTCAAGACATTCTCCGAGAGTCACGCCCACAGCCGTCATCGCCTTCGTATCGAGCAGGCCCGCGGCGCGCAGATGGAGCATAACTTCCGGTACGCCGCCAGCAAGAAACACCTGCACCGTCGCGAAATTTTTGGGGCCGTTCGGCAGCGCGTCCACCAGGCGGGGAACCTCACGATTCACGCGCGCCCAGTCCGCAACCGTGGGCCGCTTTCGCCCGGCTGCGTGCGCGATGGCCGGCAGATGGAGCAGGAGATTCGTCGAACCGCCAAACGCTGCGTAGACCACCATGGCGTTTTCGAAAGCGGCCTGGGAGAGGATATCTTTCGTCCCGACACGGAGCTCGCGCATGCGCAGCAGTGCCGCTGCCGATCGCTTTGCCGCGTCGAGCCACACC
>JBAVUB010000092.1:0-17008 GCA_049696575.1 Acidobacteriaceae bacterium
GCCAGCGACGCCTGCGTCTGCGCCGCCAACTGCTGCTGCTGGGCGGCGGCCTCTCCAGCGGCCGCCTGCTCGAGCGCCGACTGCATGGCTGCATCGTCCAGCGTCACCAGCAGTTGTCCTGCACGCACCCGGTCACCGGCCTCGACCATTACCTGGCGGATTTGCCCGGGAATCTGCGGGGAGACCATGGCTGTCTCCTTCGCGTGCACCGTTCCGGTCATCTGGATCACCTGCGGGGTCTGCGCGGAGATGCTCTCGACCACCATCGCCTGCACCATCGGCGGCGGTGTGGGAGCGGGGTTGCCGCCGTGCGAACAGCCCAGCAACAGCACAGGGGCCAGAACGAGGGACGAGGACAAAGCGCGTTTCATTGCAGGTTCTCCGCTGAATCGGGTGTGAGTTGGCCGGTGGCATACAAGAGCCCGGCATACGCAACAGTATTTCCATAGGCGGCGCGCCAGTAGTTGTTCTGGCTTTGCCGTTGCCCATCTTCGGCGCGCAGCAGATCGGTCATGGTGGCGAGCCCTGCGTCGTAGCGATTGCGCAGGATCCGCAGGCTCTCAGCGGACTGATCCATCGCAGCTCGAGCCGTTACCACCGTGCGCTCGGCGGTCCGGTGATCGGTGAATGCCCGGCTCACCGCCAGGCGAATCTGCTGCTCCTGCGAGCGCTCCTGCGCCTCGGCCTTTTGTTGCGCTGCCCTGGCCTCCTGAAGCCCGGCCCGCTTGCTTAAGGGCAGAATGTCCAGCTTTAGTTGCGCCCCGGCAACCCAGTTGTTGCCCCCGTTACCGGCAAAGGTCTGCCGATCCATCTCCCAGTTCCCGTATGCGCTTACCTGCGGGAAGAAATCGGATCGCGCGGCCTTCACCGCCTGTTCCTGTGCGGCCGTCTGCTGGGCCAGCGCCTTCAGATCGGGCCTGGCCCTGAGGGCAGCGGCAATGTCCTCCGCGAGGTCGCCCTCGGCATAGCTTTTCGCCCCCATTTGCGTCAGCGCTGGGTGAGCATCCAGGGCGCTTCCCATCGCCGCTTCGAGCTCTGCCCAGGCCGTCTCCACTGCGCCCTGAGCTGCGATTGTCTCCTGCTGGCGCGCTGAGAGATTGACCTGGGCGCCCAACAGGTCCGAATCGATCGATAGACCGGCCTTCACGCGCGTCTCCGCATCGTGCAACAAAGCTTCCGCTGTCTGTTGCTCGTGCTGCGCGACATCGAGTTGCTGCTGGGCGTACAACACCCCCTGGTAGGCTCGCACTACCTGAAAGACCACACCCTGCAGTACCGCTTCGCTCATCGAGGTCGCACTGCCGGAAACCAGCTTCGCCGCATGGATCTGCCGCTGCGTTTCGAACCCGTTGAAGAGCATCCACTGGCCGCTCGCGCGGGTCACGAAATCGCCCACCGGGGTGGGCCGATTCAGTGAGTTCAGGGAAAAGTCACTCTGTGCAAACCGCTCCTGGCGCAGTTTTGTGCCGAAGACGTACACCGGATCGTTGCCGCGCGAAAGGTCCTCTGTAAAGTTCAGCCGCGGCAGCAGCCCCGCGCGCGCCATCGAAGTACCCCCGCTCGCCGCCTGCACGTCGGCTTCCGCCACTGCCATTTGCGGATTCTGTCCCAGGGCCCGATCGATCGCCTGACGCAGCGTCAGCGATGGCTGCTGACCGAAACTCATTACTGGGAATAATCCCGCCAGCAGCAGAGCCAGCCAAATATTCCAGCGTGCAATCCTCATGCTTCTCGAACCTCGGCCGACGTCCGGACAAAACAATTTGGCACCCCGCTGCACGGCTGCGCGTATCGGCAGATCAAGAAGAAGACCCGCGCTCGGATGCCTTCACTTCCCTAAACGCCGGGAAGCGGACAAGCGTTACAGATTTGCGGGGAAATTTTTGAGCCGTATCTATCTCCTGGCTCAGACGCCGCTGCAGCCCTGGCTGAGCCTCCCCTTCAGGACACACATCCAGCGAACGGCAATGATCAATCGCCCGCTTCAGATCTTCGATGAAGGCCGCGTCCGCGAGACAAGGCCTCGATATTCCGCCGCATGCGCTCGCAGCTCTCCGGCGCCAGCTTGCCATCCAGGTACTCTGACAGACGTGCGAGCGTTGCCCCTGGATCGAGTGTCAGGAATCGCAGGGAAAACTCGGCACACGATGCTCCGCGCATACGAAATGGCGGATCACGGACACTTGCCTCTCTGTGATCAGGATCACCTACAACCGTCACGTTACGGACCACACTGGTGTTGATCGCGCCCAATGCGCAACTCTGGAGAGGCATCTGTCCATATCCGCGATGAAAACACCAATGTGGAAGCTGCCGCCATTCCGATTGAATTGAACGCCCGCCACCAGCATCCGCGTCGGTCGCTGGCGCGCATTGCGGGCGGGAAGGAGGGTCGAAGATGGCGTCCGGTGTTGCCGCAGACGATACAACTCCGTGCCAGCCCTACCTGAGCGTTCTGACGGAGGCCGCTTTGCACGGCATCACACGAGCACTCGCTTCTGTCGGTCGGGCTTTTATCTGCCTCGACCCATCCTTCCGCATCGTGCACGTGTCGCAACTGCTCAACGATTTCCTGGGCCAGGGCGTCGCCGCGCAGCTGCGTGGACACCCAGTCGAAGAACTCCTGGGCGGCGATCTCTTCGGACCAGGCGGCCAGCTCCGCCAAGCCCTTCTGGACGGCCAGATGCGCGAAGGATGGAGAGCCACGCTCCGCTTCGGTGATTCCTGCCCACGTCTCGTCTCCATCACCACAGCCCCAATGATCACAGATCACTCCGAAATCTGTGACCCTCTGGTCCGCTTTCTGATCCTGCTTCGGCCCGCTGATCAGGAGGAATCCTGCCCGGACGCGCCGGTCTTCTGTTCCGGTGCAGTGGGCTGTTCGGAAATTATGCAGCACATCTTTCGTCTGATTGAGACCCTGCAACACAGCGAAGCGACGGTGCTGATCACGGGAGAGAGCGGGACCGGAAAAGAGGTCGT
Source organism: Acidobacteriaceae bacterium (assembly GCA_049696575.1). Lineage (GTDB taxonomy): Bacteria > Acidobacteriota > Terriglobia > Terriglobales > Acidobacteriaceae > Palsa-343. The sequence goes on from JBAVUB010000092.1 coordinate 2,983, forward strand.
GGCGCGAGCCGTTCACCAGAACTCACCCCGCAGCGGTGGACCCTTCGTGGCGGTCAACTGCGCCGCCCTCCCGGCCGATCTTCTGGAATCCGAACTCTTCGGCCACGTGCGCGGCGCGTTCACGGGCGCGGTCCGCGATCGCATTGGGCGTTTCGAACTGGCCTCGCACGGCACCCTTTTCCTCGATGAGGTCGGCGACCTTCCTCCCCAGTTGCAGGTAAAGCTCCTGCGTGTCCTCCAGGAACGCCAGTATGAACGAGTAGGAGAGAGCACCACCAGGACGACCGACGCACGCATCATCGCCGCTACCAACGCCGACCTGCGCGGCGCACTGCGCCAGGGAAAGATCCGCGAAGACCTCTATTATCGGTTATGCGTCGTGCCCATCGAGGTACCTCCGCTTCGGGAGCGACGCGAAGACATTGCGCCTCTCGTGCACCATCTCCTGAGCCGGATCACTTCCCAGCGCGGTCTGATACGCCGCATTTCCCCTCAGGCAATGCGCATACTCCTGGATTACGCCTGGCCGGGCAACGTGCGCGAGCTCAGCAATGTAATCGAGTATGGCGTCGCGGTGGCTCGCGGAGAGACGATTCTTCCCGACGACCTACCGCAGGAGATCCTGCATCCCCATTCCGGAACGAGCGTGGGCGACGAACAGTCCGGCAGTTCCACGACTCCTTCCCACCAGCTCACACCTGTGCAACCAGAGAAGCAGGATCCGGAAACAACCCGTCTGTTGGCGGCTCTCGAAAAGCACCACTGGAACAGAGCAGACGCGGCAAAAGAACTGGGCCTGAGCCGCTCTACACTGTGGCGAAGAATCAGGGAACTCAAGCTCGAATAAGGCCACATCGCGGACGACAGAACGTTTCATGCTGCAACGTTAGCGCGCGACATAACGTTTCGCGCCTGCGGCGCGCTCTTCCTAAGCCATTCAAATCCAACCATCGGCACTGTGGCCTCAGACGTGCCCTACCCTCCCGGGGAATCTCCTATCTGCGTGCAGGCGGTAGGCCGCACAAAGCCGGATGATTCCATGAGGAAGGCCGATACATGACAAACCGCGATCTCTGGTCCCGATCTATTGCAGGCTTCGCATGCACGATGCTTTTGTTGTTATTCTCTCCAACCCTGTGGGCGACCGACGGGCATTTTCTCCATGGTGCAGGTCCAGTCAATGAAGCCATGGGCGGAGCCGATACTGGGCTGTGCCTGGATGCAACGGGTTCGATTGCCTGGAACCCTGCTTGCGCTGTCAGGTTTGCCGGACGCCGCTTCGAGTTTCACGGAACCATCTTCACGCCCTGGCGTTCGCTCGGAAGCACCGTCGATGCCAATGCGTTTGGGCCGGGCATGCCTGGCGCTACCCTGAGTGGAACCACGGTCAGCAAGACCGACACCTCGCTGATGCCGGGATTCTCGTTTATCTATCACCGCCTGGGCAGCCCCAATGCCTGGCACGCGGCCATGCTGGGAGTGAGCGGGTTCGGTGTGGACTACGACCTGAACACGAACTTCTCCAATCCCATCCTGACAGCGCAGGCGCCGAACGGCTTCGGCTTCGGGCGCATCCGGTCCAATTACATGCTGGTGACGGTTCCGTTCGGAGTCTCGCGTGAGTTTACAGAGCGTCTCTCAGCGGGGTTCTCGTTTGTTCCGGCTCTCTCCATGCTGCAGGTAATTCCTGCGCCGTTCGCCGCTCCGGTGATGGCGGGAAGCACGATGCCCTACTACCTCTCGGCGGGAAACAACGCACCCGCTCCGGGCATGGGCGCGAGTGCCGGAGTGCACTACGCCACCGGGCCCATCAGCATCGGTGTGTCCTGGCGGTCGCCGGTCTGGTTCCAGAAGTTCACCTGGAACCGCGAAGATTTGACCGGGGTATCCCACACGATGCACTTCCATATGGATCTGCCGCAGGTCGTTTCCATAGGTACCGGAATTACCGCACACAAGGGCACCCTGCTTGGGATCGATCTCCGCTGGTTTAACTACGCCAATACCGCCGGCTTCGACAAAGTCGGATACAACGCCGACGGCTCGGTCGCCGGCTTTGGGTGGAGGAATATCTGGGCCGTTGGCGGCGGCATTCAGCAAAAGGTCGCTTCCTCCACGAAGATCATGCTCGGCTACAACTACTCCGAGAATCCCATCCCCGCTGAATACACCTTCTTCAATACACCGGCCCCGGCCATCGTGCAGCATCATGTCTCCGGCGGCATCATCCAGCACGTGCATGGGTGGGACACGATGGTGACGTACTATCACGCCTTCCAGAATTCAATCACTGGCCCATGGATTTCCGGACAGGGAGCCATCCCGGGAACGAGTGTGACCAGCAAAATGTCGGAAAACTCTGTAACGATCGGCCTCGGGAAAAGCTTTTAGTAAGCAGGGGGCGAACACCCGGAACGGCGGAAGTTCGCCTCGCGTTTGCCGAGCCTCTCGATCCAACATCCCCGGCAAGAGGGTGGCAGAGAGGGGTTCGGGTCGAGGAGATGCTGAAATGACGTCAGACGCTCGAACAGCAGCCCTCATCGAAGAACCACGCCGCAATGCGCATCTGGCGCAGAAGAATGAGCAACCGTTTCCTCCGCGCAGGTGGCCGTCCAGCCCGGGGGATCTGCATCGTTCCGCTTCGCCACCCCTCACTTTCCGTACCGGCTCGCGACGGTGGTTCCTGAAAGCGGGGATTGCCTCTCTCGGGGCTTTCGCGCTCTGGATGATGGACCGCGTCGCCCGGCTTACAGAGTCGATCCCGGAAAACTCCGAGAGCACGCTCGCCGTGCCCTGGAGCCCGGCCCAGACGATTCGCTTTTACGACCCGATGATCGTCGTCAACCGTGCAGGCGGGACGGCTGTCTTCTCGTCCCAATGCCCGCACATGGGCTGCCGGATTAACCGCACCGAAGGCCAGGAACTGGTCTGCCCTTGTCACGGTTCGCGATTCAACCTGCAGGGAGACGTCGTACAGGGTCCGGCAACCCGCGGACTAGGTTCTTTGCCGTTTGCACTGGACCGCGCAAAGGGTGTCCTCCGCGTCATCCTGGGGAGTAGCCAGACGTGAAACCCACTGGCGACAGGCTCTGGCGACGCATTCCGCGAATGGGAATGCTGTCGCTTGCCGCCTTTGTCCTCTGTGCCGCAACCGGCGTCATGCTCGTGCCTGCGTATCACATCGGGGCACCTCTCGATTCGCTCGCGCTGCTGTCGTTAAAGAATCCCTCCGGCGTCTTCGTGCGCAGTCTTCACTACTGGTCGGCGCAGGCGTTCCTGGTGCTCACGCTCGCGCACATCGTGGACCACCTGTTGCAACGCAGCGAAAGGCGGCTGCGCTTTGGGGTTTGGCTGCGTCTGGTGCTGACAATTCCAGTCGTCATCGCGGTCATGCTGTCGGGATTCCTTCTGCGCGCCGATGCAGCGGCCCAGCAGGCGCTTCCGGTATTACGAACGCTGCTCGGCATGATCCCGTTCGCTGGCGCAGCGATGCAACGGCTGCTCACCGGCGCGGGCGCGGATCTCTCCACCATCTATCTTCAACACGCCTGCACGGCCACTCTGATCGTCTGGCTGGTCACGGTGGAACATTCCCGGCGCATTGTCCCGACGGCGCGGTCGCTCGCTTGGATTGCTCCACCGATCTTCTTCTTTTCGCTTTTCCTGGTGCCGGGTCTGGAGTGGCGCGCTGCGGCGGTTGAAAAGGGGCCCTGGTACCTGGTTGGCCTGCAGGAGTTTCTGCACTGGCTCCCCCGGCCTCAGCTCGCTGTGTGGCTTGGGGGTGCGGCCCTGGTGTTACTGATCTCGCTGCCGAGATTCCCAACGCGTTTCGACCCTGCCGCTCGATATGCCCTCGGTACAGCCGCGCTGTTCTATGTTGCGCTAACCCTGATCGGACTCACCCTTCGGGGCGATGGCTGGCGATGGATGACTCCCGGCAGGGTTCTGGCCGGCGAGGCTGACTTTCTTTCCTGCCGATCCTACATTCCTCCCGCGGGGAGGCTCGTGGAAACCGCTGTTCCGCTGATTAGCGGCCAGCGCGAAGGATGCCTCTCGTGCCATCAAAAGATGACCGGGTTCGTTGGTGCGCATGACCCTGCGACGATCGGCTGTGCGTCCTGCCATCTCGGCAATCCGTGGACGCTGGACAAGCAGCTCGCCCACGCCGGTATGACACGCACGCCCGGCAATCTCTCCGTCGTTGCCCAGACCTGCGGAGCTTCCAACTGCCATACGGACCAGGCGCGGCGCGTCCACGCCTCTCTCATGAACACGATGAGCGGCGTCGTGGCGGTGGACAAATTCGCTTTTGGCGAGAACACCGACCTCGACGCACACTACGACGTGGCAGCGCTGGGGCATACCGCCGCGGATACGCATCTGCGGAACCTCTGCGCGTCCTGCCATCTCGGCCAGGATAAGGTCCATCCCGGCCCCATCAACGAGACGGACCGCGGAGGAGGCTGCTCCGCCTGTCATCTTCGGTACGATGCGGCCGCGACGAGCGAGCTGCAAATGGGCTCAGGCTCCGCCGCGCCCCTGCATCATCCGGATATTTCGGTCCATGTTCCCGCGGAAGCGTGCTTCGGCTGCCACAGCCGCTCCGGGCGCATTGCCACCAGCTATGAGGGCTGGCACGAGAGCCTCATGGACGAGAAGACGGCGCAGGCGTCCCCAGGCTGGCCCGGTCACTTTCGGCTGCTCGCCGATGGGCGCGTCTTTGAAAAACACCCTGCCGACATTCATGCGGAAAAGGGCATGACCTGCATCGATTGCCATCAGGCCTCCGAAGTCATGGGAGATGGCGCGACCCACGCCCATGAAAGGGACGCCATCAAAATCGCCTGCGCGGACTGCCATGCCGCCGGTAAGACCGCCGCGAAAGAATACGGCCAACTCGACCCCGAGACGCAGCAGATCGCCGCTATGCGCCAATTGAACCAACCAGGGCGCAAGTTCGTCGTCAGCGAATCCGGTACTACCGCTTATCCGAACGTGTTTCTCAACGATCGCGGACGTCCCCTGCACTCCCTCATGAACTCCGCCGGGCAGTTGCCGCCGAAGCCGATGGCCGAAGCCTGTACCGCAACCATGCATCAGAGGCTGGAGTGTTCCGCCTGCCATACCCCCTGGACTCCGCAGTGCATTTCCTGCCACACCTCCTTCGATCGGCGCACCCAGGGCTGGGACTATCTTGCCGGCAAGTATGTCGATGGCGGCTGGCAGGAAGAGGCGGCGGACTATCTCGGCGATGCGCCCGCGCTGGGCGTCGAGCGCATCCCCACGTCCGACGGTAACCCCACGGAACGCATTACCACCTTCATCCCCGGAATGATTCTGCACCTGGATCAGCCTGGCGATTCTTCAAAGAATCAGCCACAGTTCCGTCGCCTCTTTGCTCCCGCGTCGGCGCACACGACCGCGGCCCGCGCCCGGGACTGCCGATCCTGTCACGCCAATCCGGCCGCTCTCGGCTACGGACGGGGACAGCTCCAATATGTCGTCTCGGACCGAACCGCAGAGTGGCGGTTTACTCCGCAGTACCCTGCCAGCCCCGAAGATGGCTTGCCCTCCGATGCATGGATCGGATTCCTGCAGGAGCCCCTCGGCAACTCTGCCACACGCAAAGGGGCGCGCCCCTTCTCCCTCGATGAGCAGCGAAGGATCCTTCTGGTCGGCGCCTGCCTCGCCTGTCACGACGAGAAAGACCGCCGCATTGCCCGAGCTTTCGCCGATTTCAAAGACTATCGCTCAGCTCTCAGCTCGAAATGCCTGCTTCCGTCCTGGGCAAATCAGCCGGCTCAACTCCAAGGACAAACACCATGATGAACCTCTCCCGTCGACGCTTCCTGAAGATCGGTGCCGGAACCATGGCAGCCGCCGGCTCGCTGGATGCCTCGCTTCATGTCCTCGCCGGATCCGGCAAGCCGGCTGAGCGCGGCATTCGCACGGTGCCGACTTTCTGCAATCTCTGCTTCTGGGAGTGCGGCGCGATCGCGACCGTCCGCGACGGCAAGTTATGGAAGATTGAAGGCAATCCCCTCGATCCTCTGTCGCGCGGCCGGCTCTGCCCACGCGGCACGGGCGGGATCGGTGCGCATTCCGACCCCGACCGTCTTCGTTCTCCGCTTCTTCGCGTAAACGAGCGGGGTGAGGAAAAGTGGCAAGCCGTCACCTGGGATGAAGCGCTCAGCTTCATCGCAGACAAGATGCAGAAGATCAGGACAGAGCACGGGCCGGAGTCTTTCGCCGCGTTCATCCATGGCCTCGGCGGCACCTTCTTCAAACACACGCTCCGTGCGTACGGAACCGCGAATATTGCTGCCCCTTCCTTCGCGCAGTGCCGCGGACCGCGCGACGTTGGCTTCACCTTGACCTTCGGCGATGACGTGAGTTCGCCGGAACGAACCGACATCGAGAACGCACACTGCATCGTTCTGATCGGATCGCACATCGGCGAAAACATGCACAACACCCAGGTGCAGGAATTCGCCACCGCGGTTGGACGCGGCGCGACCATCATTGTCGCCGATCCCCGCTTTTCGGTCGCGGCCAGCAAGGCGAAGTACTACCTTCCCGTCAAACCCGGCACCGACATCGCACTCCTGCTCGCATGGATGAACGTCATCGTCGGGGAAAAGCTCTACGACAAGGAATACATCGACAAATACGGTTTTGGCTTTGAACGGTTCGCCGCGGAAATTCAGCCCTTCACGCCGGAGTGGGCTTACCCGGAAACCGGCATTGATCCTGATCTGATTCGCGCGACGGCGCGCGAGATGGCGCGCTATCGCCCCGCAACCCTCATCCATCCTGGACGTCACTCCAGCTGGTATGGCGACGACGCCCAGCGCAGCCGTGCCCTCGCTCTGCTCAATGCGTTGATGGGCAGCTGGGGGCACAAGGGCGGACTCTATGTTCCTGCGCAAATGGAAGTCCCCGCGTATCCGCATCCGCCGTATCCCGCCCCTCAACGGCCTCCGGTCGACAATCCCAACAACAAATATCCATTTGCCGATGAAGCGATCAGCACCGGCATCCGCGAAGCTACCCTGACCGGCGCACCCTACCCGATCAAGGGCTGGTTAGTATATGCCACGAATCTCCTCTACTCTCTGCCCAATCAGGCCGAGACGATCCGGGCGATTCAGAATCTCGATCTGTTGATCGTTGTCGATACGATTCCCAGCGAAATTGCCTGCTGGGCCGATGTGGTGCTGCCTGAATCCATCTACCTGGAACGTTATGACGAGCTGCACACCGAGCCGTTTCGGCAGCCGTTTATCGCCCTGCGCCAGCCGGTCGTCGATGCCCCCGCCGACCAGAAGCCGAACTGGTGGATCGCCAAAACGCTCGCGGAGAAACTTGGCCTGGGTGCGTACTATCCGTGGAAGAACATCGAGGAGTATCTTGCGGCGCGTCTGAAATCGTCCGGCTACAGCTTCGATGACCTGAAGCGCGACGGTGTTCTGCTCGGTCCGCAACGGCCCATCTACTTCGAAGACGGCGCCCCGGCCGTCTTCGACACGCCGTCAAAGAAGATCGAATTCTATTCGGAGCAACTACAGAGGGCCGGCTTCGATCCCGTGCCCAAATACACACCTCCCGAGCAGCCACCGCAGGGCTCCTACCGGCTTCTCTTCGGCCGCGCCCCGATGCACTCCTTCAGCCGCACCCAGACCAATCACCTTCTTCTGGATCTGCAGAGCGAAAACTCGGTCTGGGTCAATGCGGGAGAGGCGCAGAGACTTGGCCTCAAGAGCGGCGACTATATCCGTCTCCGCAACCTTGACGGCCAAGTCAGCAACAGGATTCTCGTCAAGGCTACCGAGCGCATTCGTCCGGATTGTGTCTACATCACCCACGGATGGGGCCACACCTCGAAGGAGCTTCGCAGCGCCTTCGGCAAAGGCGCCAGCGATTCCCAACTGATCACGCGCTACAAGACGGATCCCCTGATGGGCGGCACCGGCATGAATGTCAATTTTGTCACTCTTGAGGCGGAGGCCTGACCATGTCCCGTTTCGCCATGGCTATCGATACCCGCAGATGCGTCGGCTGCCACGACTGCGTAGTGGCCTGCAAGACCGAAAATGGCGTTCCCGAAGGCTACAGCCGCGACTGGATTATGGAAGAATTGCACGGATCGTTTCCCACCCTCCAGCTTGAGATCCGCTCCGAGCGCTGCAATCACTGTGACAATCCTCCGTGCGTCTCCTGCTGCCCCACCGGAGCCAGCCACGTGCATGAGTTTGGCGGCGTGGTGCTGGTCGACCACGACAAGTGCATCGGCTGTAAAGCCTGCCTGGCGGCGTGCCCCTATGACGCACGCTTCATTCATCCTGACGGCTATGCCGACAAATGTACCTTCTGCATCCACCGTGTCGAGCGCGGCCTCGATCCGGCTTGCGTTTCCGTCTGCCCCACCCACTGCATGCACTTCGGCGATATCGATGACCCTCAATCCGAGGTGAGCCAGTTGCTCAGCTCGCGCCCGTATCACTCTCTGATGCCGGAAGCGGGAACCAAACCATGCATCTTTTACCTGACCTGAACGAACATGAACACACTTACTGAACTGACCGTCTCTCGACACAATCCGCTGGTGGATCCGGCCCTTCACGTCTGGCAATGGCAGATCCCGATCTACCTCTTTCTCGGTGGAATCGTCGCCGGGCTCATGATCATCGCCGGGGTGCGGCTCCTGGCAATTCGCCCCACCCAGCGCGAGGCCCTTGTCTGCTGCACCATCGGACCCTTATTCGGCCTGGTCTTCCTCAGTCTCGGGATGTTCGTGCTGTTTCTCGATCTCTCTCACAAGCTGCATGTCTGGCGGCTCTACACGACGTTTCAGATCACCTCGCCCATGTCCTGGGGCTCGTGGATTCTGCTTTTGGTCTATCCGGCCCTGGTCGCGAACGCGCTGGCTCACCTGCCCGAAGCTATTCCGGCCCTCGCGAAACGCTTCCCCATTCTGATTACCTGCAGCGACTTCATCCTCTCGCGTACACGCCTGGTGGTGGCCATTGGCATCGCCAATGTCCTGGTTGGCATTGGCCTGGGTATTTACACCGGCATTCTGCTCGGCACGCTCGGCGCGCGCCCTCTCTGGAACAGCGCCTTGCTGGGCCCGCTCTTTCTCTTCTCTGGCCTCTCTACGGCGGCCGCGCTGCTGCATGGAATTCTAGTTCTTACCTCCTCCGGCGAGGAGTTACCAGCATTCGCCGACTTCCTGCTCTCTTCCCTCACGCGGCTGGCCCAGGCGCGTCCTCTCGATCAAAAGGTCGCGCCAGTCCTGGCAGGTGCTGACAACAGCTTCCTCACCATCGAGCTCGGCTTACTCAGCCTGTTCCTGATCGGCCATCTCACATCCACCGCGGTCCATCAGCAAGCCGTCTCGCTCCTTCTCAGCGGTCCCTATGCAGCCGTCTTCTGGATCTTCGTCATCTCCCTCGGCATTGTTCTGCCCCTCATCCTGCAAACCCTCGAGTTACAGACTTCCATTCGCCACACGCTGGCGCCGGCTGTCCTCGTCATCTTCGGCGGGATCGCGCTTCGCTTCATCCTTGTTTATGCCGGCCAGCAAAGCCATTGGTTCCACGCACTGAATTGACGGAGGAAGAACCTATGAACCCGGAACAACACACTCCCCAGCCCTATTGGAATTCTTACTGGGCTGGATTTGGACTTGGCCTCGTATTACTGGCCTCCTTCGTCATCATGGGACGCGGATTGGGAGCCTCAGGGGCATTTACCACCGTTGTCGCTACCGCCGTGCACCAGGTTGCTCCTGCACATGCCGAAAATAGTCCCTTCTACTCTGAGTATCTCGGCGACGGCACGCACAGTCCTCTCAAGGACTGGCTGGTCTTCGAGGTCCTCGGAGTCTTTGTCGGCGGATTTCTCTCCGGCGTCCTCGCCAATCGATTGAAGCTCACGGTCGAACAGGGGCCTCGCAGCACGACACCGCGTCGACTGCTTTTTGCGCTGATCGGCGGAGGGCTGATGGGCATCGGCGCAAAGATCGCGCTCGGTTGTACCAGCGGCCAGGCCCTCACCGGCGGCGCCCTGCTCAACGTCGGCAGCTGGGCCTTCATGGGGTGCGTCTTTGGCGGCGCCTATGCCCTGGCTTACTTCTTCAGAAAGCAGTGGATCTGATATGAACGCTCCCTTCTACAAATTCGGACTCTTTGGCGACGAGGCCAGCTTCATCATCGCCTTCTTCATTGGCATCGGCTTTGGCTTCTTCCTCGAACGTGCCGGCTTCGGCAGCGCACGCAAGCTCGCGGCGCAGTTCTACCTTCGCGACCTGAGCGTTCTGAAGGTCATGTTCACCGCCATCATCACCGCCATGACCGGACTCTATGTGTTTTCACGTCTGGGCATGCTGGATTTGTCGCTCGTCTACTTAGTCCCCACCTTTCTCGTCCCTCAAATCGTCGGAGGACTGCTGCTCGGCGCCGGCTTTGTCATCGGCGGCTACTGTCCTGGCACTTCGTGCGTTTCCGCTGCCACGGGCCGCATCGATGGCTTGGTCTACCTTTTGGGAATGATCGCCGGGCTCCTCGGTTTTGGAGAAGTCTACCCCCGCATCGTCAACTTCGCGCATTCCACGCCCATGGGCCAGATCACTCTCCCGAAACTGTTCGACCTCCCGTATGGGCTCCTGGTCTTTGCGGCCGTCCTGATGGCCCTGGGAGCATTTGCGGCCGGTGAGTGGGCGGAGAAAAAGTTTGGAGGCAAGCAGCCCGACCCCGAAGGATCGATCCTCGGCGGATCCCGTCGGCTCACTCCCGTTCGCGCGCTCGCGTTGAGCCTGGCCGTGATCGGACTCTGCGCCGCCTTCGCTGGCGACCCCTATCGTGGCCATCATGCGACCATCGACACCAGGGATCTGGCAGCGCGTGTTGGTAAAGGCGCAGATCTGATTGAGCCGGTGCAGCTGGCAGACTGGGTCATCCAGGACCGCAATGACTTTCGCCTCGTTGACCTGCGCCCGCAGAAGGACTACTTCACCTATCACATTCCCACGGCACAGAATTATCCGCTGGCTTCTCTCACGCCCGACTTCGCTGCCCACAACGAAAAGATCATCCTCTGCTCAGACGACAGCCTGGAAGCAGCGAAAGCATGGTTCCTGCTGGAGGCGCAGGGATTCAAATCCGTCTACGTTCTGAGCGGTGGCATGCAGGGCTGGAAAGATTTTGTGCTCTTTCCCGCCAGGCCGCAGGGAGCCAGCGATGCAGCCTTCGAGCGGCAGGCGCAGGTCGCGAAGTTTTTCGGCGGCGCTCCGCAGACCTCCAATACCGAAGCTTCGGTCGCCGCGACCCCGGCACTTCCCAAAGTAGCTCCCCCTCCCATGCCGGCTGCACCCCCGGCAACCAATGCAACGGCTCCGCCGAGGAAAAAGAAAGAAGGCTGTTGAGAGCGGTTGGGACCGTTTCCGTCAGGCACAGGCTAGGCTTCGAGAGGATTCTCGATTTCATGCGCAAGAGTCGTCGCCAGCCGTCCTGCCGCATGGTCATTCGGGTCGTGTGAGCAGGACGCCCAATGAGACCGAACGAGCAGCCCGACCTGTCCTGCGGCCTGATGATTCCGACCCATGTAAATTCAGCATTTCCGTCGCTGAATCTCCCGGATCACCCGTAAACAATTTGCACACATTACCGCGGGTTGCCTGAAATCCTCAGATTTTCACCGAAACGCGCAAAAAAAGACTTTGATCTTGCCGGGAAATGTGTACCATCCGCATAACAACTGACTGAAATCTTTCCCTGTCTGCCCGCTCGATGGCGACAGGACAGACGCGAGCTGATCCCATCTGTGTGCCAGATTCCGGGGCTTGGGTGGCGTGTGCTCGCGAGAGGCTGCACGGTGCCCTTTTTGAGGCCAGTCTGCACGACCTATATCGACGCGTAAGGTGCACTTCCATGAGATCACTCTGCAAGCTCTCCCTGGGCTCGGCTCTGCTCGCCTTTCTGGCCAGCCCCGCATTCGCAGGCGTAACCGTCAACAGCCCCGGCAATGGGGCCCAGGTTTCGTCACCATTTACACTCTCCGCCAGTGCCACAAGCTGCTCTTCCCAGCCAGTCGCTGCCATGGGATATTCCTTCGACAGCAGCACCAACACAACGGTCCTCTACGCCACCTCGATCGACACCTCGGTATCTTCGGCCACCGGTTCCCACACGCTGCACGTAAAAGCATGGGGTAACCAGGGCGCGTCCTGCGTCACGGACGTCGCTCTCAATGTTGGAAACGTGATCACGAACATTCTTTCCATTCCCTCTGAGGCGATCGGCGTCAGCAGCATTCAGGCTCTCGGGGGCTGGATCGGCGTGAGCGACAGCAGTGCCAGCGGGAGTTCCAGCGGCCGGACGGGTATTGTCGGTTGGCCCTCTCTGCTGGGAAGCACTCGCCAGTTCACCACTAATTTCAAGAACTCAGGCGATGAGCGCTACTACGCCAACTTCGGCGACGACATGGCGTCCACAAATTTCTTCTACGATGCCTATATCTACCTCAACAACACGTCGTCGAAAATCGGCGTCCTGGAAATGGATCTCAATCAGGTCATGGCCAACGGCCAGACAGTGATCATGGGGTTCCAGTGCGATGGGTGGACCAGCACGTGGGATTACACGGAGAACGCGGGTACTCCGACCAAACCGGTGGACGCATGGGTGCACTCGAACAGGTACTGCAATCCACGCACGTGGAGTACCTACGTGTGGCATCACGTGCAGATCAGTTACTCGCGCAACAGTTCGGGCCAGGTCACTTACAATGCCGTCTGGCTCGACAACCTGGAAATGCCCATCAACGCCACGGTTCCATCGGCCTTCGCACTGGGATGGGCGCCGGTCCTGAACACGAACTTCCAGGTGGACGGATACGGATCGAGCGGATCATCCACGGTCTTCGTCGACGGGCTGACCGTTTATCGCTGGTAGTCCAGGGTTCTGACAAATGCGGCAGCCCGCTGAGCGACTTTCATCGGGCTGCCGTTTGTTATGCGCGGTGACGCTGTTCCGGAGCCATCGGTTCCGGGCCGAGGGCCGAGGTTCCTGGCCGCCTCATCCGGCGAGCGGATGAGTCTCTTGTTCCTCGTCTTCGCCGGCAAGGGCGGGCAAACCAGCGCGTTCGAGGACGGTGGCAACCACGGCCGCTGTCGCCGAGGACAGCGAGCGGGGCGGAATGACGATCATGCCGCCATGCAATTCGCTCAGGCGCAGATAGGCTTCCCGGCAGAGGCGGAGGAAGCTGAGCGGATATTCGGGCTTGCGGGAGATGGCCTGGATGGGGTCGGCATCGAGGACGAAGGCGGCGTCGGGGCGAGGAACGATTTTCATCATCGATCGCGCGTAGAGACACTGGACGGGACTGAGCAGATTGAGATTGGCCAGTTCGTCGAAGATGTAGCGGTCGAAAATGACAACGTCGGCGCCGGAACGAAGAGCGCGGTGGGCCAGACGGCGCAGGGAAAGCGCGTCGAGAGCGTACATGCCCAGGCGAATGAGGGTGAGCAGCGGCGAGCGAACATTTTTGTCGCGGCGACGGATGGGCGCTTCCGGCTTGCCTACTCCGCGGTCACCCCGGAAGATGGCGTGCCCCATGGCTTCGCGCAGAGGGCGGAGTACGGCCGCGTCGTCCCAGAAAGCATAGACATGACAGAGCAGGCCGGCATCGTGGAGGCGTTCGCAGAGGCTTCGTATCTGCGTCGATTTGCCGGCGCCGTCGATGCCGGAGAAGGTGATGAGGAGTGGATCTTGCCGGGTCACGCGGGGTCCTTATTGCGATGACGGGTGGGATGGACTGCCCGCGGAGGCGGCGGCGACGGTTCCGATGGCAATGGCGGCAGCAGCGACGATCGCGATGCTGATGGTCCAGATGCGGACACGACGCTGTTTGGCGGGAGCGATGGCGGCCCCGGCGGGACGCGAAGCGGGTACGCCTTCGGGCTGGATGGCTGGGGCGGCCGCAGTACCAACCGGCGGCGGAGGCGGATTCTGCCGGCTGGCGGGTG
>JBAVUB010000093.1:0-9129 GCA_049696575.1 Acidobacteriaceae bacterium
GTCGACGACGATCGAAGAGGGGGATGACAACGCAGCGTTGAGAGCAGACCCTCCAGCGCTCGGGTCGTTCATACCACCCCCGGCGACCACGGCAATGTCTCCGGGGGCGATGGTAACGCCGTAAAGAGTCACCGCTGTTGCCTGGTTGTTGACAACACGAATGAGACCGTTCTCCGGTTCCGCGGTATACAGATTGCCCGCGCTGTCCACGGCGAGACCGGCAGGCTCAAAAAACCGCGCCTCGGTGGCGGGGCAGCTATCGCCATAGGTGTCGGTTTCCTGCTCGCAGCCGGTACCTCCGCCCGCGAACGTAGTAATGGCGCCGCTGGTGTCCACCTTGCGGATCACATTGGCGCCCGAATCCGAGATGTAGATATTTCCTGCTGCATCCTGGGCCAGTCCGGAGGGTCTGTACAGCGCAGCGCTGTTGGCGGGGCCGCCATCGCCGCTGTCGCCTCCGGTGCCGGTGCCGGCAAAGTTGGAAATGACTCCTGGTGGGTTGACCAGGCGCACTTCGGCGAGGTCGGCGAGGTAGACACCGTTCGTATTTGCCAGGATGCTTTGCGGAGCGCCCAGTTGAGCATCGGTGGCGGATGCGCCATTCCCGCTGGTGAGCAAGCCGTCGCCGACGACAGTCGAGATGATGTCACTGGTGTTCACCATGCGGAGCCTCTGGCCGGAGGCGAGATAGACGTTCCCGCTGGGGTCGGCAGCGACCCCGGGAACCTGACCGATGTAGGCGCTGGTGGCAGGACCTCCATCGCCGAGCGGCCCCCCGGTGTTGTGAATACCGGCGAAGGTGCTGATGATTCCGGATGGATTCACCTCGCGGACAACGAAATTGTAGGGGTCGGTGATGAAGAGGTCGCCGGTGGGATCGAACGCGATCTGGAATGGACCGTCCAGTTCCGCGGCGGTGGCGGGCCCGCCGTCTCCGCTGTAGTTGTCCTTCCCGTTCCCGGCCACGGCAGCGATGTATCCGGCCGGCACGGTGACACCGAACACCTGAATCGGATTCGCGCTGCGGTTCAATACTTCAACGCAATAGGATCCAGCGTCGGAAACATAGAGGTTGCCGGCAGCGTCGAAGGCGACGTCTTCCGGTTCCCGCAGGACGGCGCTCGCAATGGGTCCGTTGTCACAGAAGGCGGGGGGGACGCCGTTGCTGGCGACCACCGTGGAGATGGTTCCGCTGGTGTTGACTTCGCGAATCCGGGAGCCAAAGGTATCGGCGAAAAACAGATTGCCGCTGGCATCGACGGCGAGACCGGAATCGCCTCCGCTTTCAGTAATGCCGATCTCCGCATCGATCGCGGGTCCGCCGTCTCCGGTGTTTCCCTCCGTGCCGTTGCCGGCGACGGTTGCGATCTGCCCGGGACCGATGGAAACGCCGAGCAGGGTCACGGTGGTGGACTGCATGTTGACGGCACGGATGCGGTAGTTGCCGACGTCGGCGATGTACAGGTTGCCGTTGCGATCCACCGCGATGCCCGTGGGATCATTCAGCAGCGCGCTGGTCGCGGGTCCGCCGTCTCCCTGGAAACCCTGGCCGTCATTTCCGGCGACGCGGTTCAGGAGCCCGCCTGCGAGCCGGTACAGATTGTTGTCGAAGTTCGAATCGGTGAAGTACACGTTCCCACTGGCGTCGACGGCAATGTTGTACGGTGTGACCCCGACTGCGGTCGCTGTGGAGTTGGCCGGTGGCCCGCCGCCGGCAATCGTGCTGATGATCTGGGCGTCGAGGCGAGAGACTGCGGACACAGCGGCCAGCATCACGAGACCGGCGAAGAGGCTCGAGCGGCGCATCGCGACGCGACCAGGCCCCGACAAGGAGGGGGGTGACCCAGCAAGAGCAGGACCTTTGCAACGGCGGAGCATTCCGATCCTATAAGTGGACCGGGAGACCTCGGGCAAGACAATAACGGTAGTGTTACGGTAAACGACCCTTCACGTTCAGGCAGATAGCCGTGGACCGCGAGGAATGGCAGATGAACGATGGTTGGTCGTGCTATGCTGCGAACCACCCCCGGAGGCCCGATGACCAGCCCGCAGACACAGGAGGATGCGGCCCCTCGCGAAAGCCGGCGGGCGGCGGTGGAGCGCGTGCTGGCCAGCTCGGTTTTTCGCGGTCCTGGGCGAGCCAGCCGTTTTTTGCAGTTTGCTGTGAACAAGACCCTCTCGGGAGAAGGCTCGCAGTTGAAGGAATACCGGATCGCGCTGGAGGTGTTTGGGCGCTCCGCCGCCTTCGATCCGCGGATCGACCCGATTGTCCGCGTTGAAGCGCGACGGGTGCGTCAGAAACTGCAGCAGTATTACGCCGGAGAAGGGGCCAATGACCCGGTGCGGATGGAGATGCCGCGGGGCAGTTACGCCATCACCTTCGCGGATCCTCCGCAAAAGACGGAAGCCCAGCCTGTGTCCGAAGCTCCGGTCATGGCCATGGTGGCTCGGTCCCATCCGCGCCTCCGCCGGATTCACTGGTTGGCCGCCGCCTCCGTGGCTCTGGTTTTGGGTCTGGCAGTGTCGATCCTGCTCAATTTCTGGCGGTCCCCGAGGATTTCCGCAGGCACCGCAGCGCCCTCGGTGGCGGTGCTGCCGTTTTTGAACCTGACCGGAAACGCCAGTCAGGAATATCTGAGCGACGGTATCACCGACGATCTCACCAGTTCGCTGGCCGGTATTCCGGGCCTTCACGTGGTTGCGCGTACTTCGGCATTCCAGTTCAAAAGCAAGGCCGCCGACATCCGCCAGATCGGCGATCAGCTCCATGCCTCGTCCCTGGTGGAGGGAAGCGTGCAGTCGATCGGCTCCAACCTCGCAATTACCGTGCATTTGGTACGCGTAGCCGACGGATACCAGATCTGGTCCTCGAGCTGGCAGCGCAGTCGCAGCGATCTTCCGGCGATCGAGCAGCAGATAGGAGGCGCGATCGCACACGCCCTGGTGCCGGATGCCAGCCCTCCTTCGGGGAGAGTCAGCACGGAAGCGCACGAACTCTACCTGCAGGGACGTTATTGGTTCAATCGCCGGTCGCGGGCCAATATGTGGACCGCCATCGATTATTACAATCAGGCGCTGTCGCGCGATCCTGTCGATGCGGAAGCGTATCTGGGGCTGGCCGAAACCTATGCGGTGCTGGGAGCCAACGATCAGGCTCCGGCCGAGGAGGTTTTTCCGAAAGCGCGCGCCGCTGCCCGCCGGGTTCTCGATCTGAATGGAGATGAGGCCAGTGCGCACGCCGTGCTCGGCCATATCGATGCGTTTTATGACTGGGATTTTCCGGCCGCAAAGAAGGAATTTCTCGAGGCGCTCCAGCTTGCTCCCAGCCTCGCGGAAGCGCATCACTGGTATGGGGTAGCCCTGCTGTATCAAGGGCAGCTCAACGAGGCAGCCCGGCAAATGGAGGCTGTCCGCGATCTGGATCCGCTTTCGCTCGAGGGGCCGCTGCTGCTCGCGCGGGTCTATTTCTACGCGCAGGATTATGACCGGTCGCTGAGCCTCTCGCGCGCAACGCTGCCCTACGATCTCCGCTTCGCCCTTACCCACGACTCGATGGCCCTGGCCTACGAATGGAAGGGCGACTACCAGCACGCCGTTACAGAATTCGAGCAGTACGAAACTCTCTCCGAAGGAGATCCCGATGCGGTGCTGGGTCTGGCAGAAACCTACGCTCTCATGGGGGATCGCCAGCGCGCGCTCAGCCTGATCGATCAGCTCCGCAACCATCAGGGAACCTATGTTCCCGCCTATGGCTTCGCGGAAGTCTTTGCGGCCCTGGGTGACAGGGACGAGGCTTACCACTGGCTCGATTCGTCGGTTGACGAGCACTCCGCCTCGTGTGTTCTCCTGCTGGTCGATCCTGCCTTCCGGAGCTTCCGAGGCGAACCCCGGTTTCAGCAGTTGCTGCGCAGAACGGGTCACCCTGCAACGTTGCCCCAAGGCTGAGGACCAGGTACCGGAAACTCCCCAGGGTTGAGGGGCGATCGATGAGGCTCGAATGGGTGTCGGGGTTCAGGAACAACCGCGCTGGGTCAACCGTTGCTGCCGGACGCCGGGTGCGATTCTGCGGGAAGCCGGTCTCCATTGCTGCGTGGTTGGCTGGACTGCTGGTTTCTGGATTGGCAGCGCCAACGGCAGCAGCCCAGGCAGCGGCGCCGCTTTCATGTTCTTTACCCGGGCTCGCGCCGGACGCGAAACAAAAGCCTGACGATGCCGCCTTGCTGGCGGCCTGGAACACGCAGGCGGAGCGCGTGCACAGTGTGGAAGCCTCGGTCGCGCTGGAGGCTCATTCGGAGAGGGAGCGTACGAAGCGGCCTTCGCCCGCGCTGGTGAATTTTCGCGCACCCGGCTGGCTGCGGGTCACGGGCGAGGTTCCGTTTTCCGGCAAACGGAGCTTCGACTTGTTCAGCAATGGCCAGGACTTCTGGCTGATTGTGCCGGACGGCAAGAGCGAGCGGCTGTTCACCGGACCGGTGGATGCGCCGGAGGTCTCGAAGCTGCCGCACGAAAACCTGCGGCCGCGGCCGTTGATCGACGCGTTGCACTGGCAGAGGGGATCGCTGAGCAGCGTGCAGGATCCTCGGGGGATGGGGAAGGAGACGCGGACGATCCGCCTGGATTTGCCGGCGGAGGCGCCGTTTCCGGCGAGAACGGCCGCGGTGGAATTCGATCTGCGCGCGGGAGTGGTGAATGCGGTTGCGTATGGGGACGCGCAGCAGCGGGTGGTGCTGCATGTGGACTACGACGATTGGCGGCAGGCTGAGGGTAGCAGTTGTTATCCGCGGCACATCGCGATGAACCAGCCTCTTGAAGGACAGCAGATCGATATACGGATCGCGCTGGTGCGGATCAACGGGCGGATTCCAGGAGGGGAGTTTCGGATGAACGCTCCGATCGGGATAGCGGTCACGCACCTCGCGGGGCCGGAGGGCGCCGGCCATCCTTAGCTTTCGTTCATGCTGCGACGGTTGACAGGGGTTCGGAGGGACGGTAGGATTTGGGCAATTTTCGGTCGCGTTTCCTCATCCCCCAGGGCTGCGCAACCCTGAAAAACGTGTCCCCAGGCACTGCAAGCTTCCGCAGCGATCCGCCGGGATCGCCAGTGAGATGAGCGCCGCCGGGCGCGAACAGAAGCCAGCTCGACCGCTGACACGAACATTTCTGCTTTGGAGTTCTGCAACCGTTCGCGGGTTTTCGCCACGCAGACAGGATGCACGGTCACGGTGCAGGGACCAGGAGGGGATCGATTATGAGGGGGCTGATTTCCGCAAGCCTGCTCTTAGCGGTGCTGGCGGTTGCGCCGAGCCACACGGGAGTGAGAGAAGGTCAGTCGCGCGTGGCGATGGCCGGCCAACCGGCGAATGCAGTTATCGCGCCCCATCCGCTTTTGGCCGCGAAGCCGGCTCGAGCGAGCGGGAGCCATGCGGAAGCAGCGAAGCGGGCGGCGATGAGCCGCACTGTGGCTGGGGCCGCTGGATTTTGAGGCGAATCAGGGACAGGCGCCTGCGGAATACGCTTTTGTGGCGCACGGACCCACGTATGCGCTGGGAGTTTCTTCGACTGGGCTGGCGCTGAGGCTGCATCGACCGGCGGCCCACGCAGCCGTGCAGAGTGGAGCGGGACTCAGTACGCCGGAGCCAGAGGAATGGAGCGAGCTGCGGCTGCGCCTGACGGGAGCGAGCGGCAGCGCCAGGGTTGCGGGACTCGACGAGCAGCCGGGACGCAGCAACTATTTCATCGGGAACGATCCGGCGCAGTGGCACCGGAGCGTGCCGCATTTCAAGGGGGTGAAAATTGCGGGCGCGTATGCGGGGGTCGACCTGGTGTTGTACGGCAACGGGCAGCAGCTGGAATATGACTTTGCGGTCGCGCCGGGCGCGGATCCCGGCCGGATCGGGCTGCAGACGGATGGAGCGGAGGCGGTTGCGATTGACGCGGGCGGCAATGCGCTGTTGCGCACTGCTTTGGGCGATGTGGAACTGAAGCGTCCGGTCGCTTACCAGGAAGTGGATGGCAGGCGCCAGCCGGTCGAGAGCGGTTTCCGCCTCGCGAAGGGCCGGGTGCTGGGATTCGAAGTAGGGAAGTACGACCGGACCCGGCCGCTGACCATCGATCCGGTGCTGGTGTACGCCGTGTCACTGGGCGGCGCGAACGAAAACACCGGGATGGGGCTGGCTTTTGACGCGAGCGGCAATACCTACTTCACCGGCCATACGTGCTCGGCGGATTTTCCATCGACCGGCGGCGCGTATCAGACGTTTCCCAACAATCAAGCCAGCCATCAATGCGATGCGGCGTTCCTGATCAAGATGGATCCAACCGGCGGGACGCTGATTTTTTCAGACTTCATCGGCGGCACCGGTGTGAGCACGGGGTCGCACGTCGCCGTCGACAGCTCGGGCAACATCTATCTGGCGGGCGCAACGGGCGCGGCGAATTTTGCGACGGTGGGAAATATTGGCCCCACCGCTCCGGCAGCGTGCGGGATCGCGCAGGCCGGTTTCACCTGCTCGCAGGGGTTCATCCTGAAGCTGAGCGCAGATGGCTCGCAGTTGCTGTTCTCGAGCCTGCTGGGAGGCGGCCAGGCCAGCGGCGCGTATCAGGTAAAGCTGAACCCGGTGAGCGGCGATCTGGATGTGCTGGGCGCAACGAACTCTTCGAACTTTGAACCCGCGCCGACCACGCTGGAAACGACGTATGGCGGAGGATCGTGCAGCGGCGGCAATCCCTGCTTCAATGCGTTTCTGCTGGGGCTCAATCCCGCGACGGGAGCGCTGCGCTATGGCACGTTCATCGGCGGCGCGGGCAACGTATGGGCGTCGGGACTGGGGTTCGACGGGAGCGGCAACATTTATGTGACGGGGAGCGCGCAGGGGGCGCTGTCGAGCAGCCTGGGATCGGTGACGCATACGTATGCGCCCGCGGGTGGAGCGACGGCGGCCGGGACGAGCTTGTTTGTGGCGAAGCTGAATCTTTCCGGAACCACGCTGACCCCCGGCTATCTCACCATGATCCAGGGGGACGCGGACACGGGGTCGAGCGGGCTGGCACTCGACACGACGGGGAACGTCTATTTCGGGGGCGCAACGGCGGCGCAGCATTTGCCGGTGACGACGGGGGTGTTTCAAGCCACGAACAAAGCCACGCTGAGCAACAGCTGCTATTGGGGCGCGGTGGTGACGCCGTTTCTGCCCACGGCGTGCGGGACAGGAGTGGTGGGCGAGCTGAACTCGGCAGGGGCGCTGACGTTCCTGACCTATCTGGGGGGGAGCTCGCAGGACATGGTGGAGGCGATCGGCGTCGACTCGAGCGGCAACATCTGGCTGACCGGCGTGACCCTGTCGATGGATTTCCCGTACACGGCGGATCAGTACAAGATCAACGGCTTCGGGATGGTTCCCTTCCTGGCGGAGATGTCGAACAGCGGGACCCAGCTGCCGTTTGCGACGGAGTTGGCGGGCGACACGGGGGAATCGACGGACCTGCAGATAGACAGCGCCAACAATATTTATGTGGCGGGCGACGGCATCCAGCCTCCGAGCACACCGGGAACGTATCCACCGAATCCGTCGGCGTTCGGCTCGGCCTATCTGCAGAAGTGGAACCCGGGGCCGGAGCCGGTGCTGGCCATTTCGCCGAGCGTGTTCGTAGGATTCCCGGATACGCCCCAGGGCGCAGCGAGTGCACCGCAGGTGGTCACGCTCCAGAACACGGGCGGCGGAGCGATGACGCTCAGCGTCCAGCTACAGCAGAACATTGTGTCGACCAACGCAACTGACTTCGTGGTGACGACGACCTGCGGCGCCACGCTGGCAGGCAATTCTTCCTGCACCATCAGCATGGTTTTCGCGCCCGGCCCGGCGATCTGCGTTAAGGGGCCGACGTGTGCCCCAGCCAGCCGCTTTGCGGAGATCCTGATCAACGACAATGCGCCGCAAGGGATGCAGTATCTCGAGCTCAGCGCCAACGCCGCAGCGGGAGCGGGAATGTCGGCGGTGCCGAATCCAGTGGTGTTCCCGGCGCAAGCGGCCGGGACGACCAGCAGCCCGATGCTGGGGCTCGAGGTGGGAAGCGATGGCGATACTGCGCTGGTGATCAGCAGCATCGTGTTGGGCGGCGCGAATGCCTCGGACTTCACGTTCACCACCGCCGGGCAGGGAGGGAACAACTGCGCCACCGACGCGATCGAGCCCGGAAGCCTGTGCTTTGTCGGGTTGACCTTCAGCCCCCCTGCTTCGGCCACCGGCACGCGTACCGCGAGGCTGACCTTCACCGATAACGCCGGTGACTCGCCCCAGACCGTGAACATCACGGGGACGGTTGCGGGCGCGAGCGCGCTGACCATTTCGCCGCTGACCGTGTCGATTGGCCCCGTGGCGATCGGCACCAGCACCTACGGGCAGGTCACCCTCCAGAACCCATCGGCTAATTCGATTCAGGTGACGAGCCTCGCCGTCTCCGGTACGAACATGGGCGACTTTTCGCCGGCGCTGGCCGGCTGCTCCAGCACCACGCTGCCGGTGACGATTGCTGCGGGGGCCAATTGCTACCTCGACATCACGTTCAATCCGGCGGCGGGCGCCAGCGGGCAGCGCACGGCAACATTGACGGTGGGCACGAGCCCGGCGATCACGGGATTGCCAACGGTCGCGCTGGTGGGCGACGCGGTGACGAATTCACAGCCGGGGATGACCACGTTTGAGGTTCCCAATCCGATGAACTTCGGCGGGCTACAGGTAGGTGAGACGTCGAACAATGCCAGCGTGCTGTTTACGATTTACAACAACGCGCCCATTCCGTGCGCGGGCGGCGCCAGCACATGCGGAGCGCCGCTGATCGTCAACTCCATCACTCCGGGGCTGAGCGATTACACGCTCACCGGGGAAGGAGGCGTGGCGAGTCCCTGCACGACCTTCCCGGCATCGATTCCTGCTTTTGGATACTGCACCTACGTTGTGGTGTTCAAGCCGGTACAGGCGGGCAGCCGCAACACCACACTGACCATTGCGAGCAACGACCCGCAAGGACCCCTGCAGTTGCCTGTCTACGGCACCGGTCTCTCGTTGCCGCTCGCCGAACTACTGAATACCGAGCTGGACTTCGGCAACTCCGCCATTGGCGTTGCCAGTC
>JBAVUB010000094.1:0-5650 GCA_049696575.1 Acidobacteriaceae bacterium
GATCCCAGCGGGAAATGGCTGCTGGGCGCCGACGCTTTTGCGGGAGAGGCGTACGTTTTCCAGATTGGCTCGGGCGGCGTGCTGACATCGATCAGCTCCTCGGTGGTGACGCTGAACGCCACGATTCCGGCCACCGATCTGGAAATCACGCCGAACGGCAACTACGTTTTCGTCGCAGACGGCACGGCGGGAATCTATACGCTGAGCTTCAACTCGAGCAGCGGCGCCCTGGCTGAGGTGAACAACCCGCTGAACCCGAAGCAGAGCGGCGACGCTGACTACGGCATGGCGGTCGCGCCGTCCGGCAATTTTCTGTTTGCCGCCGAAACCGGGATCGGCGCGGTGCGGGTGCTGGCGATTTCATCGAGCGGCGTGCTGACGGAGACGGCCGGTTCGCCGGTCACGACGGGAACCGGCGCTTATGCGGTGCTGGTGGACTCGACGGGCAGCTACGTTTATGTGGCTAATCGCACGACGGGGACGATCAGCGCCTTCCTGCTGTCGAACTCGGGAGCGCTGACGGCGATTTCCGGCTCGCCCTTCACTACCGGCTCGTTTCCGGTAGCGATGGTGGAGGACAAGAGCGACAGCTATATTGCAGTGATCTGCGCCGGGGGGAATCCCGATCTGCAGGTTTTCAAGTTCAACGCGAGCACGGCGGGAGCGCTGGAGAGCTTCGCCACGGAAAAGACGGGGACGGATCCGACGGAGGCTTCGAGCCTCGCGGCCACGCATTAAACTGCGCCGGGGAATGTGTTAAATTGCCCGAATCTCCAGCGACTTCCCCAGCGCAGCCATCGCCCCCGCAATGCCGTCGATCTTAGAGACGTAGCGGAGATTCACCAGACGGTTGACCGCCTGCGGCGTGGTACGCAGCCGACGCGCCAGTTCGGCAGGACGCACGCGCTGCCGAATCATCTCGTTCAGCAGCAGCACCTTTGCCTCAACACTCACGGGCAAAACCACCAAGCGCTGGCCGCGCTTCGCCCTGGATGGCACAGGCACCGCCCGACGATCATCAAAGTAGAAATCAAGCGCTGTTTCTAAAGCGTCCTGCGCCATCTGCAGCGCCTGGTCCACCGTCTCCCCCTGTGTGATCGCCTCCGGAATGTCGGGGAACGTTATCACATAGCCCCCGCTTTCCTTGTCGGGCGTCAACTTAACCGGATACGCTAACATCTTCCGTTTCCCTCCCTATTTCAGACCCAATTGCTTCTTGATTCCCTCAACAAGTCCCTTCTTGAGTTCCGTGCCGTGCATCGGCAAAACCGATTGCTTCCCGTTTAGAAAGACCCTAAGATGCGAGCCTTTGCCGGGTTTGAACGTTGCTCCCTGGTCTGCGAGCCAGCGCTTGAACTCGCTGCTTCTCATCGCTCTCAATATAAACAGTAACGTTTATAGTTGCAAGCCCGGAGAATCGCTGAGGCCCAATCCATGCGGTCGCTTGCCTCCTGAACGCCGAACTCTGAACGCCGATCATGGTATGCTGGCCAGTTTTCTTCCCCATTTGCATCCATGACCGACCCCAAGCCACCCGATCCGCCCAAACTTCAGAATCGACTCGCTTCGAAGCTGGACCTGAACCAGCCGCGCCCGCAGAGCCACGCAAAGAAAATGGCTGCGCTGCTGGCCGCCATCGGTGCGCAGGAAGAAGAGATTCGAACCGGGGGGGGAGCGAAGGCCATCGAAGCGCAGCACGCCAAGCAGCGCCTGACGGCTCGGGAACGCCTGAACCTGCTGCTCGATCCGGGAACGAGTTTTTTTGAACTCGGACTTTTTGCCGGCTTCGGCATGTATGAGGAATGGGGTGGAGCGCCGGCGGCCGGGGTGGTGACGGGACTGGGAACCGTCGCTGGCCGGCTGTGCATGATCGTCGCGAACGACGCCACGGTGAAGGCCGGAGCGTTCTTCCCCATGACGGCGAAGAAGGTTCTCCGTGCGCAGCACATTGCTATGGAGAATCGGATTCCGACGCTGTATTTGGTCGATTCGTCGGGGATTTTTTTGCCTCTGCAGGAGGACGTTTTTCCGGATCAGGACGATTTTGGGCGGATCTTTCGGAACAACGCTGTCATGTCGGCGTCGGGCATTCCGCAGATTACGGCCATTATGGGGATGTGCGTTGCCGGCGGCGCTTATTTGCCGGTGATGACGGACCAGGTGCTGATGACGGAGGGCAGCGGGCTGTTTCTTGCCGGACCGGCGCTGGTGCAGGCTGCTATTGGGCAGAAATATTCAGCGGAAGAGTTGGGTGGCGCGACGATGCATGCTGAAATTTCCGGCACGGTGGATTTCAAGGAGCCGAACGACCATCTGTGCATTGCGCGGTTGCGGTCGCTGGTTTCGAAATGGGGTCATTCGGCCCGCGC
The DNA here is from genome assembly GCA_049696575.1 of Acidobacteriaceae bacterium. Lineage (GTDB taxonomy): Bacteria > Acidobacteriota > Terriglobia > Terriglobales > Acidobacteriaceae > Palsa-343. Next base: position 2,370 of record JBAVUB010000094.1, read on the forward strand.
GCCGTTCGATCGCGCTGCGTTCGATGCGGAAAACGACGGTCCGCGCTTCCCTGCCAGCGAGTTGCATGGGCTGCTCGATCCCGATCCGGCGAAGGCCGCTGTGAACAGCTACGACATGCATGACGTGATCGCGCGCATTGTCGACCGCAGCGAGTTCGATGAGTATCGGCCTGGCTATGGACGCACGTTGCTGTGTGGGTATGCGCGGATTGGGGGCACCGCTGTGGGGATCGTGGCGAATCAGAAGCTGCCTCAACCGCAGACCAGCCACTCGGGGGAAAAGCGGGTTGAGTTCGGCGGAGTGATTTACGCCGAGAGCGCCGACAAGGCGGCGCGTTTCATCATGGACTGCAATCAGAACCTGATCCCGCTCATTTTTCTGCACGACGTGAACGGGTTTATGGTGGGCCGGGACGCGGAGTGGAGCGGGATCATCCGTTCCGGGGCCAAGATGGTCACGGCGGTCGCGAATTCTGTTGTGCCGAAGATTTCCGTCATCGTCGGCGGGTCGTTCGGGGCGGGCAATTACGCGATGTGCGGCAAGGCTTATGATCCGCGGTTCATTTTCGCGTGGCCGACGGCTCGTTACGCCGTGATGAGCGGCGATTCGGCGGCGAGTACCCTGGTCGAGATTCGTATCCGACAGCTGGAACGCGGCGGGCGGCAACTGAGCGACGAGGAGAAGCAGGAGCTGGTCGCCTCCATCAAAGCCACCTACGAGGCCCAGACCGACTGCCGCTATGCCGCGGCGCGACTGTGGGTGGACGCGATCATCGATCCGGCGCAAACCCGGGAGGCTCTGCTGCTGGCGCTGGAGGCCGTTTCTCTCAATCCTGACGTTCCCAGGTTCAATCCGGGCATACTCCAGACGTAACGTGGCCAGGCCAGATTGGCCTCTTTTTCTTGCTATTTGGGGAGTATTCTCAAACCATGGCTTCATCTTCCGCGACGGCACGCAGGAAGCGCGGGGGACCAAAAATCTCCATCCGCGGCGGCTGGAAAATGTGGTGGCCGCTGCTGCTTGGCATTGCCATTACGCCTTTGACGATACGGCTGGCGAGCCTCCTCGCGCTCGAAGGCCCGAAGGCTTTCGCGCTGCTTTATCCCTGGGTCGACGTTCTGCGCAGCCGCGTGCTGCACACGCCGGCTGACTTGGTGGGCCATGCGTACCAGAAGATGATGTACCTGCAGTTTCCGCTCTACGGGCTGCTCATGACCCTCACGTTCCGGGCGGGAAGGCATCTGCGAGCCGTGATCATCGGGCTGAGCGTGCACTTTATTGGCCTGCTGCTGGTGGTCGTTCTGGCATACCTCGGACAATTCCCGCAATGACCGGCGCTGGAATGCGAATCACAAAATGAAGCGGCATCGGATCCTCGCTCGCATGCTGGTCACCCAGCTCCGCTTGCGCTTTCTTGTGGCGCTGGTCGCGCTGATCCTGCTGTGGATCGGGCTGACGCTTCTCTTCCTCATCGCGTGGCATCGGCGGGGAGACACGTACGCGCTGGCGCTCGGCGCGCTGCTGAGTTTTTTCGCCTCAGTGATCACCGCCATGGTCACGCTCACGTATCTGCACGTCTCCCGGAGGTCGCTCGCCGCCGCGGAGGCCGCCATCGCCCTGCAGCGCGAGCAATGGGAAGCCCGCCTGACCGTGCAGCCGCGGTTCTGGATGGGGATTCGTTCTGAAACTACGGACCGCTTCGCGCACCGTCCGCTGACCGTCACCTACCGGCGCGACCGCCCGGAGACGGGCGCGCACTATTACGATTCCATCACCTGGCCGCAGATCGTCGTGGATGTCTGGAATGACGCGGAGCGCTCCTTTCGCCTCGCTGGGTACCGTCTCTGGGTCCGCGATGAGGATCACATTGCCATCGAGCGGCCGCTGTCCGGATTCGTGGTACCGCCGAACGAGCTGCGCTCCTTTGCGGTGACCCAGGAGCTGATCGCCCTCAGCGTCCGGCAACGCCAATTCCAGGAACGATATGAGCGCGCTCCCTGCGAGGAAAGCGTGATCGGTTTGCGTCTGCAATACTCCGACTGGCGGGACGATAATCGTTCCAGCCGGGACGATTACTATTTGCTGCTCACGCCGCCCCTTGCGAAGGAGTTGTGCATCCAACGAATCGAGCGTCATGTCTGAGACGGTTCTCCGCCGGTCAGACCGTTCTTTCTTCGTGCTGCTGACGCCGCTGTTTGCCGCGTCGGTGCCCTCGCTGATCTTCTGCGCGCTGGCGTTTGCCTTCTGGCTGCATGGGATTCCCGCCCACAATGCCATCGCGCTGCGCTTCCCGCCACGGGGCATCTGGGATGAGCTGTCCGCCCTCGAACTTTCTGTCTACCAATGGGTTGTGCGCTGGAATTCGGACGTCACGCTGGCGGCTACCGCGCTGTTCGTCTCTACATTGCTGTTGCCTCGCTGGCGCCACTGGGCGGGATTGGCCCTGATACCCTACGGCTTGTTGCTGTGCGCCGACTTTACGCTGCGTTGGCGCTGAAGCCTTCGCTGCTATGAACGCTGCCGTCAAGATCGTCGAGTGTCCGCGGGATGCCTGGCAGGGGTTGCCCAAACCCATCCCCGCCGAAATCAAGGCGGATTATCTGCGCACCCTGGTGGCTGCGGGCTTTCGCCATATCGATGCGGTTTCCTTTGTCTCGCCCCATGCGGTACCACAGATGGCGGACGCCGAACAGGTGCTGGGCTTTCTCGATCCTCCCGACGATGTGGAAATCATCGGCATCGTGGTCAATGCGAAGGGGGCGGCTCGCGCTATTGAGACGGAGGCTGTTGCCACGCTCGGATTTCCGTATTCCATTTCGCCGGAATTTCTGCATCGCAATCAGAACCAGACGCCGGAAGAGTCGCTGGAGGCGCTGGAAGCGGTGGGGCAGGCGGCGTTTCAAGCTGGCCTGGGATTGGTCGCCTATATCTCTATGGGCTTCGGGAATCCCTATGGTGATCCGTGGAGCGTCGAGGAAGTTGTGGCGGCCTGCGATCTGCTGACGGACTCCGGCATCACGCAGATTTCTCTGGCGGATACGGTGGGCCTGGCCACTCCACAGCAAGTTGTCGATGTAGTGGGCGCCGCTCTCGGCGCGGTCGACACGAGCGTCGAGATTGGCGTTCATCTGCATGCGCGCCCTGACGATGCTGCGGCGAAAATTGCCGCGGCCTGGAATGCCGGCTGCCGGCGCTTCGACATGGCCATTGGCGGATTCGGCGGTTGTCCCTTTGCTCAGGACGCGCTGGTGGGCAACGTGGCTACGGAACTGGCGCTCGC
>JBAVUB010000095.1:0-4684 GCA_049696575.1 Acidobacteriaceae bacterium
CCCGCTTAGCGCCACTGTGCAGGAGTCAGTTCCCGCGCCCGTCAACGAACTGCTGCTGCAGGAAACTCCGCTCAGCGTCGCCGGTGTTGGTGACGACGATGGATTCAACTGCAGCCTGGTCGTCTCCGAGACGCCGTTCGACGTCGCGGTCAGCGTCACCGTTTGCGTTGAACTCACCGCTGACACCGTTGCCGTAAACGGATCGTTGGTGTCCTGGGTCCACACATCCATTGACGAGGGCACCTGAACCGACGCGCTGCTGCTGCTGAGCGTGACTTTTCGGATGCCGGACGTCTTACGGCTCATGGTGACCGTGCAGGTCGCGGTGCCCGCCTTGCTGAAGGCGCCCGGGCTGCATGACACACCCGTCAGTACCGCTGTAGCGCCAAACGAGGCCAGCGGCAAACAGGCAAATAACAGACACAGCACACCGGCCCGGCGCCACCGGGGCAGGTCACGTGGGCGGCCCGCGTGCTCCAGGCTGCCGGAAAGGGTTTCGTCTTCCGCGCGATCGCGGCCGAAGGGGGGAGGAATTACGTGGTTCAGCATCAGCGGCACCTCGGAAAGCGTCTTCGCACACTCCGCCTGTGCACGCTCGCACGTACTTTGCGAGCACGCTGGGCCTAAGTCAGATAGCAGGTGGTCGAACGAAGCTTGTTGAGGCGATCATGATCGAACCCGCATAAGTACTCTGTGAGAGCGGTCACAATAGTGCGCAGCCCATGTTACTTACGACATAGAAATGTAGAATTGCCGGTCATCAGTTCCATTTTGGAACATACAGCGCCCGGTTTCTCCCTAACTCCGATGACCTACATAACAGAGGAGGTTGACGCTACCAAGAGCAGCGCGCCGGCAGCGGACAAGGTTCATGATTACCATCGGGCCATTCCGACCGGGGGAGTCGCTGCGCGCCGCGTACATCCGCATCCGCTGCGAATCATGGTTACTTCCGGATGGAACGCGAAGCGGATAGCCCTCACCACTGCTGGTTCGAGCAAATCCTGAACTATCCGCTCGCGCGCGGAGCGAGCCATGCACCATCGTCACTCCATGGCCCGCCCCGCCTTTGAAATTCCCTCAGTTACCAGCTCAGGGAATCGTCGCTGTGTAGACACTCGACGGCGAGCTTTCTACCCCCGAGGAATCTACACTTCTGACCTCGTAGTTATAAGTCGACCCCGCCTGCACCGTCGTATCGGTGTAGGCTGTCGAGGCAGTGGCCGACGAATTCAGCAACGTATAGGAACTGCTGCCGCTGGGCGTCCGGTAGACGTGGTAGCCCGAGACCGTGACGCCGGTACCCGACGGCGCGTCCCAGTCCAGTTCCACCTGATAAGCGGATGTACTCGTGCCCGTCCCGCTCAGCGCGATGGCCGCCGTGCTTCCGCTTGTAGCGTTGCTGCTGATGGTGACCGTCCCGGTGTCCGCTCCCGCCGCTGTGGGATCGAATTGCAGATCCAGCGTTACGGTCTGGCCTGCGCTCAGCGTAAGCGGCGTCGTCATCCCGCTCATCGAGAAGCCGGTTCCCTTGATCGCCGCGGCGCTGATGGTCACCGATCCCGTGCCGCTCGACGTCAGCTTCACCGTCTGCGTTGCGGGCGAGTTCAGGTTCACGTTGCCGAAAACCACCGTCGTCGACCCCAGCGTCAGCCCCGCGGTTCCCGTGGTTCCTCCGGACGCCTTCAACTGCAGCGAGAAGGTCTCCGAGCTGTTGCTGGCTGAGGCCGTCAGTGTGGCCGTCTGCGCCGAGGTCACTGCCGAAGCCGTCGCCGTGAAACTCGCGCTCGATGCGCCTGCTGCCACGGTCACGGACGCTGGCACCTTGACGGCGCTGCTGCTGCTGGCCAGACTCACCGTCATAGCACTGCCGGTCGCCGCGGTCAGCGTCACCGTACAGGCGTCGGTTACCGCTCCTGTCAGCGTTCCACTGCCGCAGGAGAGCGCACTCAATGAGTCGTGCGAGCCGCCTCCCCAGTGTCCTCGGTGCTGGCCGAACAGGAGCCCCGGCGCGCAGCACAGGATGGTTACCATCCCGGCCAATCGCCGGTATTTTGACGCGCCCGAACCGCGCCCCCGCCCCGATCGCGCCTCAAACTGTGAAGGGTGGTTGCATTGCAATGCATCGTCAGTCGCAACTGCGCGGCTGAAAGAGGGAGGAATAAGCCTGAATCCCATGGTCTGGCACCTGTGAAACGCCAGCGCACACGCCTCCTGTTCGCGCGCGCGGGACTTCCGCGGCGTGAAGCTTTCCCTAAAGAGAAAGGCGCAGTGGCTGCGTGTCGGCGTTATCCTGCTTCGAACCAGCTCTGTAACTCACCGCACACACGGCGACTTCCAGAGTCTCGAGTCGAAACGAGACACTACCTTTCTCTCTCAGACTGAGATACCAGGCCCGGTGATATTTTCGGGGGACCCTGCGACTCTGGATCGAGGCGACTTCCTGAAATCCAACAACGTGGAGACAACTGACTGCGTGGAGATACTACGTGGTCACTTCTGAGCCCCTACCTCACAAATTGAAAAACTACAGTTGGAACCTCCGGTTGCGTTGTTTTATTGGCAATACCTTTGTGGTACATCAAAGTTAACCATCCGTGCAACCCCTTTTGGGGAGGATTTCCCGTCTGCCCCCCGATCCCTTTGCGCAGGATCAAAAAGGTCGCCACCTCTCGTGAAACTGCACTGTATCCGCAGCGCTTTTTCCCCAGGACCCTGTGGCTCTCTAGCCCACTCCAATCCCCTTCGCCCCCGGATCGAACGGAGCGTCGCGCTGATATGGCCAGCCCGCGAACCCTTGTTGTACCCTGTCGTCATGAAAAACCAGGTCATCGGCACCACCATGCCCGTTCTCGAGTTTCTCCTCGAGCCCAACGACGCCATCATCTCCGAGGCAGGCGAGCTTTCCTGGATGACGCCTAATGTGCAGATGACCACCCACACCCAGTTCGCCGGAGGAGGCGGCCTGTTGGGCGCCTTCAAACGCGTAGTCGGCGGCGGCAGCCTCTTCATGACCGAATACCGCGCCATGGGCGGCAACGGCGAGCTCGCCTTCGCCACCCGCGTTCCCGGCCACATCGTCCCCGTCGAGGTCGTCCCCGGCTACGACTACATGGTCCATCGCCACGGCTTCCTCTGCGCCACCTCCGCCATTCGGATCGGCGTCGGATTCCAGCAGTCCCTCGGCGCAGGCATCTTTGGCGGCGACGGCTTCCTTCTCCAGAAAATCAGCGGCCAGGGCACCGCGTGGCTCGAACTCTCCGGCGAGCTGGTCACCCGCGATCTCCAGCAGGGTGAGACCCTCCTCGTCCATCCCGGCCACGTCGGCGCCTTCCAGGCCAGCGTCTCTTTTCAGATCACCATGGTGCGCGGCATCAAGAACCTCATCTTCGGCGGCGACGGCCTCTTCCTCGCCGTACTCACCGGACCCGGACGCATCTGGCTCCAGACCCTCCCCATCTCCCGCCTCGCCCACCAGATCCAGGAATACCTGCCGCGAGAGCAGGCCCGCCAAACCACCGAAGCCGGAGTCCTCGGCGGCATTGTCGGCTCGGTCCTCGACAACATGAACCGCTAAAGCCCGATGGAAAACCACCCGAGGATTATCATTTGATTATGGGCACCATCCACATCTCAGAGGACGATGCGGCCCGCGACTTCGCCGCGCTGCTGGCCCGCGTGCGCGCCGGCACGGAAGTTGTCATTGAGAGCGACACGCATCCGCCGGCGGTCCTCCGCTCGGCGGACCCGCCGCGCCGCTCCATTTCCGAGTCCATCGCCCTGGCAAAGAAGCATGAAGAGGAAACCGGCGAAGCTCCGGTCCTCGATCCGGACTTCGCCGCCGATGTGGAAGAAATTGTCAGGAACCGAAAGCCCTGGAATCCGCCGGCGTGGGACTGATCCTCGACTCCAGCGCCTTGATCGCTGCCGAACGCCGGGGCCATACCGTCCGGCAAATCCTCGAACAAATACAGGCCTCGCGCGGAGAGATCGACATCGGCCTCTCGGTTGTGACAATCGCCGAGCTGATGCACGGCGCGTACCGGGCTGGAAGCGAGGCTAACAAGCAGAGGCGGCTGGCCTTCATCGACCGGCTGTGCAGCGATGTTTCCGCATATCCCCTGACTGTCGAAATCGCCCGGATGATCGGGCGCATTGAGGGAGAGCAGGCGCCCCGGGGAATCGTGATCGCCTTCGAAGACCTGGCCATCGGCGTTACTGCCCTGCATCTCGGCTTCGACGTTGCGACCCTCAACGTGAAGCACTTCCAGGCGATCCCCGGCCTCAATACAGTTTCACTCTGAGAAATAACCCGACGGCAGGCTGACCCGCTCGCTTCTTTTCCCATCCGGGCACTCGTCCCATTACTTAAGTGGACGCCGCCCCGCCCGTAATCTGTTTTTCTTCCCCAACCCACCTTACGTTCGAGCTTCCACTCGGTTGTCTCGCGCCCTTCTTGTCCGCGCCATGTCCAGTCACTCGCCCATACCGGACTACCCCCTGGTCTCCGCCATTATTCCTACGCGCGAACGGCCAGGACTCCTGGTCTGCGCGATGCGCAGCGCCCTCCGCCAGACCTGGCCCAACCTCGAAGTGATCGTCGTGGTGGATGGCCCCGATCCAGCAACCGCTGCGGTTCTGGAAACCTGCCGCGATCCGCGCCTCCGCGTCGTCTTCCTCGACC
>JBAVUB010000096.1:0-2452 GCA_049696575.1 Acidobacteriaceae bacterium
TTTCAGCCGATCATGCGCTCCAGCTTCTCGCGCATGTGCGATGCGCGTCGGGGGTCGAGGCAAATAATCAATACGGTGTCATCCCCGGCCAGAGTTCCCACCACGTCGTGCCACTCCTCGTGATCGATGGCGAGCGCGACGGGCTGGGCTGCGCCGCTGGTGGTGCGCAGCACGAGCTGGTTCTGCGCCTGGCGGACGGCAACGCCGAAGCTGGAAAGGACTTCGCCCACCGCGGGCTGCTCCTCTTCCTCCTCGATGTGGCCGTTGCCGTTGGGGGGCTGGTAGCCGTTCGGGCCCTTGTACAGGTGTAGCTCGTGAATGTCGCGCGAGAGCGTGGCCTGAGTCACGGCGCAGCCGCGACGGGCCAGGCGCCGGCGCAACTCGTCCTGGCTGGCGATGGATTCCGCCGCCACCAGTTGCCGAATCGCGTTGTGCCGTTGCTCTTTGCTCATTCCTGACTCACACACGAAAAAAGGCGGCCGAGCCGCATCGCGGCCAGCCGCGCCTCACTCTGTATAAAAATACAGCATTGATGTATAAATATGCAAGCGGATGTTTGTCAAGGTCGAGCGTGTTGCTTCCGCTGGTAACCGTCACGGCGGTCACAAATTTCCAGAGATATTTTCTAAATTCGCCTGCGGGCGAAATGGAAGGCCGTTATAGTTGGATATGGGAACGAGAAATTGTGCTGACCCGGCCCTGTCGACCGGCGGCTCCCGGCCCAAACTCGGGGTCCCCGGCGAACTTGTTCGCTGGGGTGAAAGATTCGGAATCCCCGGCGAGCGGGCTCGCTCGGGCGGGAGCCTGATCGATGCACGGTTCGACTTTGAATCGTGCGGGGTCGGATTTGTCGCTACCCTCGAAAACCAGCCGTCCCATGACATTCTGAGTATGGCGCTGACCGCGCTGGCACGTCTGGCGCATCGCGGGGCCGTGGCCGCCGACGGAAAATCGAGCGACGGCATCGGTATCCACACGGCGATTCCCCGCGAGATGCTGCTCGCTTCGACGGGGATTTCTCTCGATCCTGCGCAGCCGCTGGCCGTGGGGATGGTTTTTCTCGCTGCGGAAACGAGTGCGGCCTCGGTTGCGGTGCGGGAATTGGAGCAGGCCATCGCGGCACAGGGTTTTTCGATTCTGGGTTGGCGCGAGGTGCCCACGCGGCCGGAAATCCTGGGCGAGATTGCCCGGTCGACGCTGCCGGTGATTCGCCAGGTGCTGCTCACGGACACAGCCTCGGGAACATACCAGGAGCGGGATCGCCGGCTGTATCTGGCGCGCAAGCAGTTCGAGCGCAGCGGAGCACAGGGCTACGTTTGTTCGCTGTCTTCTTCTTCGATCATCTATAAGGCGATGTGCGCCGCGCGGCTCTTGCCGGAGTTCTACCCGGATCTCGCCGATGAGCGCTTCGTGACACCGTTCGCGCTGTTTCATCAGCGCTACGCGACGAATGTCGCGCCGTCGTGGGATCGCGCGCAGCCGTTTCGCATTCTTGGGCACAACGGCGAAATCAACACCATCTGGGGGAATCGCGCACGCATGACGGCGAGGGCGGCGACGCTGCCCGATGAGCTGCGGCCCATCTTCACGCCGAGCGGGTCGGATTCAACGAGCCTCGACGAGGTGATCGAGCTGCTTGCACGCAACGGGCGCACCGTGGCCGAGGCGGTGAGGATGGTGATGCCGCCAGGAGACACGGGGCGGCATTCGGCGTTTCTCGAATACAACGGCGACTGCATCGAGCCGTGGGATGGGCCTGCAGCGGTGTCGTTCACGGATGGGCACCTGATCGGCGCAGCGCTGGACCGCAATGGGCTGCGGCCGTGCCGGTTCTTCGTGACGGAGGATCACCTCATCGTCGCAGGCTCGGAAGCGGGGCTGGTGGATCTCGATCCGGAGAAGATTGTCCACAGCGGGCGGCTTGGCCCCGGGCAGATGCTGCTGGCCGATCTCGAAAACCACGGTTTCTATGAGGATGACGAGTTGCAGGCGCTGTTCGACAAATCTGCGCCGGAGTACGAGGCGCTGCTCGAAAGCGCGACCCTCTATTCGGCCGTGCCGGTTGCGGCGCTTGACCCCACTGAAGTGAATCGGCTGCAGCTCGGCTTTGGCTACACCAAAGAAGACGTGAACATGATCCTGAAGCCGATGGCGATGGAGGGCAAGGACGCGGTGTGGTCGATGGGCGACGATACGCCGATTGCGCCGCTGGCCCGGACGCCGAGGCCGGTTTATGCGTTCTTCCGCCAGCGTTTCGCGCAGGTGACGAATCCGCCGATCGATTCGCTGCGCGAGGCGTGCGTGATCCAGCTGCATACACGCCTGGGGCCCTGGCCGCATGTGCTGGGCACGAAGGAGCGGCTGCCCGGGCTGTCGCTGAGTTCACCGTTTTTATCGCTGTCGCAGATGGAGTCGCTGCACCGGCGGAAGCATGATCTGGCCAGCGATCTAC
>JBAVUB010000097.1:0-3629 GCA_049696575.1 Acidobacteriaceae bacterium
CACCTGGGTGAATCCGGTGATCGACCTGCCGGCTTATAGTGGGTTGAGCACCGCTACCGGACTCACCACGAAGAATAATTCGTGGGCCACGTTTAATCCCCCCGCTATCTCCAGCGGCTATGTTCCCTACTCCGTGGATGCCTCCATCTATGAGACTGCCACAGCGCATACTTCCATGGATGACGGCTATATCCATTACAGCGGGGGGTGGAACACGGCAGGAACGAACATCGGCGCCACTTCCGGGTGGACGTATGAGGACGCGGCGCTTCCCGGACTTCCGGAGATCCCTGGTTTCGGGTGGATCAAAAACGATTCACGGCTGGGACTCCTCTGCCCCCTCTGCGGGGTCAATTACGTTTCGGAAACGAATGCAGTAACAAGTGTGGCAGGCTCGCCGCTGGCCAGCCCCGATCTGCCCCCGGTCGTCAATACAACCCCTGCAGCAGTTCTGACCGTACTGACGCCCTACAAGATTGCTTCCAATTATCCGGGCGACAACTACTTTATGCAGGCCGTGGCTGGGTGGGGCAAGCCTGCCGGGCTTGGAGCCAATCCGGGGAATGCTGCAAACATGTTCTTTGGGCAGCAGTACTCGAATTCTTACTGCTCCTCCGATACGGATGGCATCAACTCCTCCTTCACCGGCTCCATTTCGGGCACCACGTTGACGGTCACGGGAACGGTAGCCGGAACGATCGCAGTGAGCACCACGCCGCTGGACGGCAGAGGCGGCAGTATTACACCCGGTACTTACATCGCGGCGGAAGGCACCGGAACCGGAGGCGACGGCACTTATACAGTCAATAACTCACAAAGTGTCTCCGCTACCGTGATGACCCAGGGACACGCCCAGAGCCGCTTCTGCCTGCGTGGATCGAGCAACGCCAATGGGCCTGGCGTGGAGTGGGACACCTGGAACGGCAGCCTCTGGTCTCCCGCCTTTTCGGCAACCAGCAGTGGCATCGCCGGCAGCAGCCTCAGAACCCAGGGAGCCATGACCGGAGCCACCATCAATGGGGAATTCACCGTGGATGGCCTGGGCTACCCGACGCTCAATGCCGCATGGAGTGCGGCGGTCAACCAGGCCAACACAACCGGACAGAATCAGACGGTGCGGCTGGGCCCGGGAACTTTCCCGGTCACCGCGACGCTCGCCGAGCCATCGAACGGCGCGTGCGTGAGCGTGCTCGGCTCGGCCGGAACCACGGTGAACGCGGACAGCACGCAGATCGCAACCACGCTGACCGTCCCCAGCGCGCTCAACGGAGACGTGTTCTCTCTCGGCAACACGGCGCAGGCGCAGGGATGCACCTTCAGGGATCTGAATGTGCTCGCCGGCGGCAATGCCACGCATGGATTCGAGCTGCAATGGTTCCGCGGCGTGCTGATCGACAACGTCACGGTGAACGATACGGCCGCGGAAGGCATTTTGCTCGGCGAAGAGAACACGTCCGCGGGCCATCAGGCCAACTTCACCGTACGCAACGTGACCGTGAGCTACAGCAGCGCCGCCTTTACGCCCGCCAATCGGCCCGCCTATGGCATTCACCTGCAGAAGACCGCGATGGACAGCTATCTGGACAACGTCATCGTGCGCAACGCGCTGACCGCCGCGGTCTACAACGAAGGGACGGGGAACACCGGCTATCTGATCCACGGCTTCGGCTATCCCTACACCTGCTCCGCGGCGCCCTGTGCCAACAATGCATCGTCGTCCTCGGCGAGCAATGCGTCGTACGCGACGAGTTACGTCATCTACGACACCGGCGGTTCGGGGAGCGTGTGGACCGATACCTATGCCGACAGCCCAGCGGTCGCGGGGTTCTATGTCGGAGCGAACGGCATCGAAATCCATGGCGGCCACATTCAATGGCCGGACCTGACCAGCTTCCCGGCGGCGAACCTGGCCACCGTCGCGTCGAGCGTCAGCAATAACCTGCTGATCGCCGACGTCGATTGCCTGGAGATGGCCAGCGGCGTCAACTGGATCACCTATGCGGGCTCGTCGGGCAATCCGCCGACCTATGCCAGCGTGCATCACCTCACCGGTTGCGGCAACTACTACCAGGCGCTCGAGGACGCAGAGGTGACCGGCTTCTCCAGCGGCGGCGCGAACATCAACGATCCCAGCAGCGCAACCCCGCGCGTGTGGTCCACGCCCATCGCGGCGGGGTCGAATTACCCGGCCTTCGCGGCGCAGATGTACACCGGCGATCAGGGCGATGCGTTCCAGGCGCACTTTTCCGGAGTGAATCCCTTCTTCAACATCACATACCAGGGGACGATCCGGTCGAACGGGGGCATCGCGCTCAGCACGGTCATCAACACCGCGTCGACGCTGACGCTGACGGCGGCCAACAAGAACGTGATCGCCAACGCCGCCAGCGGTCCGCAGACGATCACCCTGCCCAGCTGCTACACGCCGCTGCTCGACCGGGCCTCGCCCACCGGCCTCGAGTTCACCATCGTCAAGTCGGATGCGTCGTCGAATGCCGTAACGCTGCAGACCACCAATGCGCAGCTGATTGACAGCCAGGGTGCGTCCGCGACGACGCTGGTGCTGTCCTCGCCCTCGACCCAGACCCTGGTCTGCGGCCCGGACTACAACTGGTACGTCGCAGGCAGCGCGAACGCCACGGTCAGCGGCAACGCCGCGACGGCCACGGCTCTGGCCGCCACGCCCGCGCAGTGCCCGGCAGGATCGTACGCGACCGGCATCACCGCGAACGGAACCGCGAACTGCTCCCAGTCCTCGCACTTTACCTGGTTCGGTTATTTCGGAGGAACCTTCGGGACCTCCACGAACACCTCGCTGGGCGCGATCTGGTCGCCCACCGCGGCGTTGAATATGACGCGGCTGGATATCGCGGTCGGCACGCCGCCCGCCGGCTGCACGACGTATCCGGTGATCGGCGTCTACGACAGCACCGCCTCGGCCTGGCTGAAGACGGTCACGCTGGCGTCGGGAACGTACAGCTATCGCAACGCGGCCAGCGTGTCGATTACCGCGGGCCACAACCTCTCGATGGGCGTCCAGACCGCCGGCGCAGGCTGCGGCGCCAACGCGCAGAATGCCCAGCTGACCATGGAATACACCATGAATCAGTGAGCCGGGACGACCACATGAATTTCGATTGGGGAAGCGGCACGAGGGGGGACCTGATCCGCCTGGGTGAAAAGCTGGATACCGGCCAACCCGCCGGTCTGGCGCTGGCGGAAAAGGTCCTCAAGATCAGAAACCGGCTGGGGCGCAACGTCGCCCTGGCCGCCAACCCGGCGCAGCGCATGTACGAAGAAAAAGCGAGCCGGAGAAATATCGTGCTCAAGGCCCGGCAGATGGGCGTGACCACGTGGATTGCGGGGCAATTCTTTTTGCACACCATCACCCATCCCGGAACCGTCACCGTGCAGGTGGCGCATACCCAGGAAGCGGCGGAGCAGATCTTCCGCATCGTGCACCGCTTCCTCGCGCTGCTGCCGGAGTCGCTCTGCGCCGGGGCGCTCAAAAACGTGCAGAGAAGCGCGCAGCGGATGGTGTTTCCGGAGCTCGACAGCGAATACCTGGTGGAGACGGCGGGCGATCGCAACGCGGGGCGCGGCCTGACCATCACCAACCTCCACTGCAC
>JBAVUB010000098.1:0-9459 GCA_049696575.1 Acidobacteriaceae bacterium
GGGTGTGCTCACCGTCCCGCGCGCTCTGCCGCGTTTCGTGCGCGTTCCCGCCGGCAACGGCGCGGAGGACTACATCTTTCTCGCCGACCTGATCGAGCGCAACGCCGCCGGCATGTATCGCGGCTACGAAATCCTCTCTCGAGCCGCCTTCCGCGTCACACGCAACAGCAACCTCTACTTCCAGGAAGAAGAATCACGCTCGCTGCTGGAAACCGTCCGCGCCGAGCTGCACAATCGCCGCAAAGGCGACGCGGTGCGACTGGAAATCGACAGCCAGGCCGATCCCGAGATCGTCGACCGCCTGCGTACGAATTTCGAGCTCGACGAGTCGCTTGTCTACCACGCCGACGGGCCCGTGAATCTCTCCCGCGTGATGACCCTGTACAGCTCCTCCGCGCACGCCGAACTCAAATTCCAACCTTTCGTCCCGCGCGAGCTGCGCCTCAATCGCAAATCCGCCGATCTTTTCGACGAGATTCGCCACCGCGACATCCTTCTGCACCACCCTTACGATTCCTACGACGGCGTTGTCTCCTTCATCGAAGCCGCGGCCCAGGACCCCAACGTCGTCTCGATGAAGCAGACCCTCTACCGCACCAGTGCCGACTCGCCCATCTTCCAGGCGCTCACCGAAGCCGCACAGACCAAGGAGGTGACCGCTGTCGTCGAGCTCACTGCGCGGTTCGACGAGGCCTCCAACATCCGCTGGGCGCGCAACCTTGAAGATGCAGGCGTCCAGGTTTTCCACGGCATCGTCGGTCTGAAGACCCACTGCAAGCTCGCCCTGCTGGTTCGACGCGACCCTGACGGCGCGGTCCGCCGCTACGCTCACCTCGGCACCGGCAACTACAACCCCGATACCGCCCGCTTCTACACGGACTTCAGCCTGCTCACCGCCGATCCGGAAATCACCGCCGCCGTCCACAGCGTCTTCAACTACCTCACCGCGCATTCCGAGTCGGACGATTACCGCCCGCTGCTCGTCGCTCCCCTCACTCTGGCCGAAAACTTCATCCGATTGATCCATCGCGAGCAGGAGCACGCCGCGGCGGGGAAGCCCGCGCGCATCATCGCCAAGATGAATTCGCTGCTCGAGCAGCGCATCGTCGAGGCGCTGTACGCGGCGGCCCACGCCGGCGTCGAGATCGACCTGATCGTGCGGGGCATCTGCTCGCTGCGCCCCGGCCTGAAGAAGCTGAGCGAGCGCATCCGCGTCCGCTCCATCGTCGGGCGCTTCCTCGAGCACAGCCGCCTCTACTACTTCCTGAACGGCGGCGACGAGGAGTTCTACTGCGGCAGCGCGGACTGGATGCCGCGCAATCTCTTCGAGCGCTGCGAGGTCGTCTACCCCATCCGCGACGCGCAGATCAAAACCCGCGTCCGCGATGAGATTCTCGCCGCTTATCTCGCCGACAACGTCAAGGCGCGTCTCCTGCACGCTGACGGCTCCTATACCCGCCTCCGCGACGCCAGCGAGCCCCCTTTCAGCGTTCAGGATTTCCTCATTCAGGTGGCCGAAGGCAAAGCCGACATTTCTGAAATTCCGAAGGCCCCGGCCGCTCCCGAACCGAAGTCCCGCCCAAAGCGCACGGTCAAGTCAGCCCAGGTCGCTACCGCCGCGGATTAGAATCGCACCCATGTATGGTCTGATCGTGAAGCTCACCCTCCTGCCCGGCAAGCGCGACGAAGTCATCGCCCTCCTCACGGAAAGCTCGGCCAACATGCCCGGCTGTTTCAGCTACGTGATCGCGAACGACGTTGTCGATGAAAACGTCCTCTGGGTCACCGAGGTTTGGGAGAGCAAAGCCAGCCACGATGCCTCGCTGTCTCTGCGCGCGGTACAGGCGGCGATCCCCAAAGTGAAAGCGCTCGTCGCGAATTTCGAAAGGATCGCCGAAACCGATCCCGTTGCCGGTATGCCATTCGAACCTTGACATAACTTCGCATCCTGGCAAGACTGAACCATCCGGCTCCCCGTCGCGCCGTTCCGGCGCACTGTTTCGTGACCAACATTGCAGGAGGACTTCGCGCTTTGGCGTCCGAAGCCGTGAACGTGTATGTTGCCGACGTTGAGGAGCCGAAAGGCTACGGCCTCCGCCGCGGCGTCTTGTCTCCGGCGGAAACCCTCGCGCAGTCGGTCTCCGCCATCGCGCCCACCACCACGCCCGCCATGACCATTCCTTTGGTCTTCGCCATGGCCGGCAACGGCACCTGGCTCGTCTATGTGCTCGCGACCGCGGGCATGACCCTCATCGGCGTCCTCATCGGCTGCTTCGCGCGCCGCTCCGCCTCGCCCGGCTCTCTCTACAAATACGTCAGCGAATCTCTCCCCACCTGGGCCTCCGGCCTCGCGGGATGGGCGTTGCTCCTTGCTTACGTTGCCACCGCCGTCTCCGTCACCGGCGGATTCGTGCAGTACGCCAATGTTCTCCTGCAGGCCGCCACGGGCCGGACCGCTTCCGCCGCGCTGCTCGCGACCATCGCGATCCTCATCGCTTCGGGCATGGCGTATCGCGACATTCGCCTCTCGGCGCGCTCCATGCTGTGGCTCGAAGCCGCTTCCGTCGGGTGCATCCTCGCTATCGTCGCGCTGGTCCTCGTCCGCCACGGCCTCCACGTCGACACGGCACAGTTTCGCCTGCGCGGCGCCAGCGTCTCCGGCATGCGTCTCGGCATGGTCCTGGCTCTTTTCAGCTTCGTTGGTTTTGAAAGCGCCACGGCTCTCGGCGAAGAAGCTCGCAATCCCCTGAGGACCATCCCTCGCGCCGTCCTGCAAAGCGCCATCGGCCTCGGTTTCCTCTTTGTTGTGTGCGCTTACACCGAAGTGCTCGGCTTTCGCGGCCTGCACGAAACCCTCGATCAGAGCGCGGCGCCCTTCCACACCCTGGCGCACCAGGTGGGCGTCAGTGGTTTGGGTATCGCCGTCGACGTCGGCGCCATGATGAGCATGTTCGCCTGCGTCCTCGCGTGCACCACCGCCGCCGCTCGTGTCCTGCTCACCATGTCCCACAACGGACTCACGCACGTACACCTGACGCGCACGCATCGCCGCAACGAAACGCCTCACATCGCGGTTCTTGTAACCGGCATTGTTACGTTTGTCGCGACCGTCGCGCTGGCGCTGCGCGGCGTCTCGGGCGCCGACATCTACGGCTGGATGGGATCGCTCGCCACCTATGGATTCCTCACCGCCTACGCCCTGGTCTGCCTCGCGGTGCCCAGTTTTCTGCGCCGCGAACGCGCGCTGACACCGCTCTGGCTCGCTCTTTCCGGAGCGGGCTTCATCGCCATGCTTCTGGCAATCGCCGGGTCCGTCTACCCCGTTCCATCTGGCGCCTACCGCTGGCTGCCGTATATCTATCTCACCTACCTGGTGGTTGGGTGGCTGTGGACGGTCTCAAAGAAGCGCGGGCCGGTGGCCGTTTCCTGAGTCCATCACTTCCGCTTCCACCGCGTCCCGTCTTTGGAATCCTCCAGCAGAATTCCCATCCCCGCCAGATCGTTCCGAATTGCATCCGCCCGCTTGAAATCCCGTCGCCGCTTGGCCTGATCCCGCTCCTCCACCAGCGCCTGAATCTTCTCGTCCGTCACGCCCCGCGTCGCCAGCACCTCGGGAGCCGCTTCGCTGAGCCGTCCCTCGCGCTCCGCCCAGTCCAGCGTGAACTTCGTCCACTCGGCATCGTGATCGTCGAGCACCGCAAATACCCGATCGAACTGCGCGAGCGCGTCCAGTACTTCCGCCTGATCGCTCTCAAAAAACTTCCCGGCATCGGCCCGCGCATTCACAAACCGCACCATCTCGAAAATCGCAGCCCGCGCCTCCGCGGTGTTCAGATCATCAGCCAGCGCTGCCAGAAACTTCGCTTTCGTCTCGCGCGCCACATCCTGAATCTCGCTCCCCGCTCCATCCATTGCCGGGTGCGCCGGCCAGTTTGTTCCCGCGATCCGCTCCCGAAACGTCCGCAGCCGCTCCACCGCAATCGTCTCCGCCTGCAGTCCCTCGAACGTAAAGTTCAGCTGCTGCCGGTAGGGCACCGCAATCAGGAGCATGCGAATCGCCGAAGCCTTATACCCGCGCAGCAGCAAATCGCGCAGCGTATAAAAGTTCCCCTCCGACTTCGACATCTTCCGCCCTTCCACCAGCAAAAACCGCACGTGAAACCAGTGCCGCACAAACGTCCGATGCGTCGCCGATTCCGACTGCGCAATCTCGTTCTCGTGATGCGGAAACATCAGATCCTCGCCGCCCGCGTGCAGATCGAAGCTGTCTCCCAGATACTCCATCGCCATGGCGGAGCACTCGATGTGCCAGCCCGGCCGCCCCGGCCCGAGCGCCGTTTCCCACTTATGCTCGCCCGGTTTGGGCGCCTTCCATAGCGCAAAATCCCGCGCCGAATCCTTCTCGTACTCGTCCACATCGATGCGCGCGCCGTCCGCGATCCCCGAAAAATCCTTCTTCGACAACTTGCCGTACTCCGGAAACCGCGCGATCCGGAAATACCACGACCCATCCTCCGCGCGATACGCAATATCCTGGGCAGCCAGCTTCTCGATCAGCTGCACCATCGTCGGAATATGCTCGGTCGCTCGCGCGATCACCTCCGGCCGCTCCACATCGAGCGCCTGCAGGTCCTCGAAAAATGCATCCTCATATTTTTGCGTGTACTCGGCGATTCCCACGCCCGCCGCCGCCGCGTTGCGAATAATCTTGTCGTCCACGTCGGTGATGTTCATGACGTGGCGCACCTCGGTGCCCAGCAGGCGCAGCGCCCGCCGCAGCACATCCACCTGTAGAAACGTCCTGAAGTTTCCAATGTGCCCGTAGTCGTAGACCGTTGGCCCGCACGCATACATGCGCACTGCTTTTTCGTCAGCGGGAGTCAGCGCCTCGACCCGCCCCGACAGCGTGTTGTAAAGGTGCATGGTCGGCAATTGAGGATGCGCGGTTAGTTCCGCGCTTTCAGTCCGGCCGGTTGTTTGCTGTGATTGCAGAGTCATGAAAACTAGCCCGATTCTACCAGCGCAGACTCAGCTCCGAGTTTGAGCGAAGGTTCAGCGGTCAAACCCTCCGGCGCAAACTCTCGAGCTGTAAACTTCGGCCACGCCGCGGCCGCAATCATTGCGGCATTGTCCGTCGCCAGCGCCAGCGAGGGGAAAGCAATAGGCAAATGCCGCTCCGCCGCCTCGGCCGTGAACCGTCGCCGCAACTCGCGATTCGCCGCCACTCCTCCTGACACAATCACGCGCTCCGCTCCAAACCTCTCTGCCGCGCGAAACGTCTTCCGCCGCAAATCGTCCACGACCGACCGCTGGAACGAGGCAATCAGATCGAGCGTCCGCTGATCGCACAGCGCCAGAGCATCCGTGGGCTTCTTTGGCGGAATCCGGGCAAGCATCGCGCGGCGTATCTCTATGGAACGCTCCATCTCGTGGACCTTCGTGTGCCGCAGCATCGCCGTCTTGATTCCGCTGAACGAAAAATAGATCGCCTCCGCCGGATCGAGCGCCCCCGGCTCGCCGATCCGGTGCACCTTCGCCTTGATCTGCGAAAACGAAAAGGGCACAGCCTCTGGATTACCGTGCGGCGCGAGCGCGTCGATCCACGGTCCTCCCGGATATCCGAGTCCCAGCAGCTTCGCCACTTTATCGAAGGCCTCGCCGGCCGCGTCGTCTACTGTCCGCCCCACGTTGCGATATGTCCAGATGCCCGCGCCTTCGCTGAACTCGGCAAGATAGAGATGCGTGTGCCCGCCCGAGACGACCAGCGCCAGCGTCGGCCCGGCCTCTGGTTCGCGACTCCGCTCCTCTGGTCGCTTCGCCTCTTCCAGAAGTACGGCATGAATGTGGCCTTCGAGATGATTCACCGCGATGAGCGGTTTGCCCAACGCAAATGCCAGCGACTTGGCAAAGCTGATGCCCACGAGCAGCGCGCCGGCGAGGCCCGGGCCTTCTGTAACAGCGACGGCGTCAAGTTCCGAATACGTCACGCCCGCCTCCGCCAGCGCCGCCCGCACTACCGGCAGAATGTTCCGCAGATGCTCGCGCGAGGCCAGCTCGGGCACCACGCCGCCATACGGAGAATGCACCGGAATCTGGGAAGCAACGGTATTCGACAGGATTTCCGCGCCGCGACGCACCACGGCCGCCGCGGTCTCATCGCACGACGTCTCAATACCCAGAATGAGCCCGCTGGCGGCCATATCCTTAATAGTAGTCAACGGGCCACAGTCGCGACCGCTCAGGGCACGCGCTCGAACACCACCGCCTGGCCATCGTCGTAGATGCGCGTCCAGCCCGCGCTGTGCCTCAACAAATACGCCGCCGGAGCATCCTCCGCCAGCAGCACATATCGGATCCGATACTTGTCGAGCACCGCGAACGTGTCCTGCACTTTGGTCGCGCGCAGGTAGTCGCTCATCACGCCCTCGTGAACAAAAATGTCATTGCGCGGATCGATAAATTCCTTCACCTCGGGCGCTTGCCATTCCAGATACCCGCCCCAGTTAAAGTTGTTCAGCAAATTCCCCTGGCCCGCGAGGTGCTGCACATAGGGAATCGCTTTCTCCGGAAACGCCTCCGCAATGCCCGCATGCAGCTTCTTCTCTCCGGGATATTTCGCCGCAATCGCAACCACCAGCAGCGCCATCGCCACCGCGCTCACGAATCGCCGATTCTTCCCCGTGCCGACCGGGCTCGCCCTCTCGCCGCGCAGATCGATCGCCAGCACGGGCAGGAGAAGAATCGCCATCAAGAACAAGAAGCGAACGTAGGTTACTGCGCCGTACACAGCGACTGCGGCGAACGCCACGTCCTGCAGCGCCCAGCGGCGTCGCCGCACCAGCTGCAGCACGGCCAGCACTACGAGGATGACCACCACAATCTTCCCGCGCGCGCTATGGAAATCGAGGCTCCCCCACTCCGCGATGTTCTCCACCGTCTGCTTCTGCCGGAACGCCACATCCAGCGGGTACGCGACCAGACGCCATCCGTAAGGATTCGCAAACAGCGCTGCAAAACTTGCCGCTGCCACCAACAGCAACTTGCGCGCCTGCTGCGGCGTCCAGCGCGTCGCGTACAGATTTCCCCACTCGCCACCAACAAATCCGCACGCCACAAAAATTGCCAGCAGCACAAAGCCGATGAACCACGACCCGTGTGTGTTGATCCATAGCAAGAACAGAAGAGGCAGCCACGCCGTATAGTCGCGCCCTTTCTGCAAACTCCACAGCACCGCGACTTCAACCACCAGGAAAAGCCATCCAAACAGCAGAGGACGAGGCAGCATAGAGACCGTCGTCAGGAACACGGCGATCGCCGCAGCCCAAAACGCCGATCCCCAGCCGCCCGAGCGCAGACGGCCCAGGCAATAAATGCCCAGCACAATCGCCGCCGCCGTCAGGATCGTCACCAGATACAGTCCGCGATCCCCCAGCCATCGATTCGCGAAGTAGTACGGGAGCTCACCCAGCCACTCAAAGTTGATCCACGGCTTGCCCGCGACCGTGAATGTGTAGGTCTCCACACGAATGAAATGCCTGTTGAGCACAAGCTCGCTGGCGTTCCGCAAGTGCCACCAGATGTCGTTATCCGCGAGGGTCCGATTCACCGCGCCCCCCGCCGAAACAAACAGCAACAGGTACACCAGCAGCAGCCCCAGCACCACGGGTAGACTGAAAACGCGGTCGCTCCACGTTGTGCGCGGAGCCGCCGGAATCGCGGGTTCAGTCGTTACGTTCATGTTTCGCAAATCAGTTCGCAGTCATCCTAACAAGCATCATGCGTCGTCCGAATCCCACCTTGGTTCAAAAGCATCGAACCTGAACCTCGCGTGCCAGGACGATAGCGGGGAATTGCAGTGACCGACACGCCGGCACAACTCGCCGCTGAGCGCATCGTCCTCCAGCTGCGCGCCGCCGGTCACGAGGCGTACTTTGCCGGAGGCTGTGTCCGCGACATCCTTCTCGGCGTGCCTCCTACGGATTTCGATGTCGCCACCAGTGCCCACCCCGACGCGGTCCTGGCCCTGTTCCCCCGCACCTTCGCTGTAGGCGCGCATTTCGGCGTCGTTCTGGTCTGCGACGACGTCGACGGTCAGGAAATTGTCACCGAGGTTGCTACGTATCGCAGCGACGTTGCCTATCTCGACGGCCGCCACCCTACTGAAGTCCGCTTCTCCTCGAGCGCCCAGGAAGACGTGCTGCGCCGCGACTTCACCATCAACGGCATGATGTTCGACCCCGTCCTTCATCGCCAGACCTGCAACCTCACGTCGGCGGTTCTGGATTACGTCGGCGGCAAAAATGATCTCCGCGACGGCATCATCCGCGCCATCGGCGAGCCGCATCGCCGCTTCGAAGAAGACAAGCTGCGCATGCTCCGCGCCATTCGCTTCGCCGCGCGCTTCAACTTTGCCATCGAGCCGGAAACCGAACGCGCCATCCGCCAGCTCGCCTCGGGAATTTCTCAGGTCAGCCGCGAGCGCGTCCGCGATGAGCTGACCCGTATGCTCACCGAAGGCCACGCCCGCCGCGCCTTCGAATTGCTGGACCGGACTGGCCTGCTCAAAGAAGTGCTGCCCGAAATCACAAAGCTCCACAACGTCGCCCAGCCCCCCGAGTACCATCCCGAAGGCGATGTCTGGATCCACACGCTGCTGCTTCTGGAAAAACTTCCTGCCGGGTTATCGCCGACCCTCGCCTGGGGCGCGCTGCTGCACGACGTTGGCAAGCCCGCCACCTTCTCGCACAAGCCGCCCGATCGGATCCGCTTTAACGGTCACGTCGAGGTCGGGGTCCGCATCGCGCACCAGATCCTGCGCCGCCTGCGTTTTTCCAACGAGGACTGCGCTCAGATTTTCGCGCTGGTCGAGAATCACATGCGCTTCGGCGACGTCGAGAAGATGAAGGAGTCGACGCTGAAGCGGTTTTTTCGCCTGCCGCGCTTCGAGGAGCATTTGGAGCTGCACCGCATCGACTCGCTCTCCAGCCACGGCGATCTCTCGCTCTGGGAATTCGCCAGACGGAGAAGGGAAGAGCTGCCCGACGAAGTGGTTCGCCCGCCACTGCTCGTCACCGGACGCGACCTCATCACGGCAGGCTGCACTCCTGGCCCGAGGTTTAAAGAGATGCTCGCGTTAGCCGAAGACGCCCAACTCGAAGGCCGCATTCACACGCGCGAAGAAGGCCTCGAGTTAATCCGGCGCGAATTCTCGGTGTGAGACAGAACCGTTGCCTGGTACCGTGCCAACGGTAACGTCCTTCGTCGCGAAGGCGAGCCTTAAGACACTTGGCAAATCGTAGGCTGGAATTACCTCCCTGCAGAGTGCAAAGCGCATCCGCGGCATTGGCTCAGAAGAACGAGCCAACGGCCCGCAGATCACGCCACGACCTGCGGGCCGTTCCGATGCAGGGAGGTGAGGCCGATGGACAGGAAGCTGTCCTGGACCCGTATCGCTATAGC
>JBAVUB010000099.1:0-8346 GCA_049696575.1 Acidobacteriaceae bacterium
GCGATGTAGAGGGACCCGTTAGACGCGAGCGCGGCGCGTGTGGGGCGGTATTGCGTGGGCTGACCGGGAACCGGCTTCCAGGTGGCGCCGCCGTCGGTGGAGACGAAGAGATTCGGGCGATTCATCAGCGAGACGCCAACGTAAATGGTCTTCGTGACGGAGTGCAGTTTGTTCGGAGCATTAGCCGGAACGAATTTGACGAAGACAATACCGCTGCCGCGAATCGGCATGCGCTGCCACCGTTGCTGGGGTGTTTCGCCAGGGACGGAGGCGGGCTGAGGGGGCGCGGCTTCGCTGACGTCGGGAAAGCTGGCGACGCGCGTCCAGGTGACGCCGCGATCGCGGGAGCGCCAAAGACCGTCGTGGCGCGTGCCTAAATAAAGGATGCGGCCATCCAGCGGATCGACGGCGAGGCGCTCGCCATTGCCGCGGCCGTCCTCGTTGCCGCCAAATTTAATCGGGACGTTGATCCGCTGAAAGCTCTTGCCGCGATCGCTGGAACGAAGGATCGCGCCTGTGGGTGAATCGGCGTTGGTGTAGGTGCCGCAGGCGAGGTAGACGCGGTTGGGATCGGAGGGATCGATGGCGATGGATTCGACGCCCATCAGATTCCGGTCCTTGTACGAAATCCAGTCGAGGATCGGTTGCCAGCGATGAGCGGCGTTATCCCATCGATACGCGCCGCCAATATCGGTGCGGGCGTAGCGAACATCAGCCGCGGTGGGGTGGAAGACAATGCCGTCGACGAAACCGCCGCCGACGATCTGCACGTTTTTCCAGACGTAGCGCTCCGCTGTGGGATTTTGCGCGGAGGCGGCCAGCGCAGTGAGCAAGAACAGAAGAGCTGCGAGTCGGGGGAGCTTCAAAACGGCCGCGTTCCTTTCGTGGCAGGCGAGAGGACTTGTACGGTCCAGTCTAGTGCACGGAGATGCGGCGGGGCCGGCGCGTGGATCGGTTCGAGTAAGAGAAACGTCAGACCATTCCCGGCGATGGGGAGCGAGTCTCAGGGAAGAGGCAAAGCCATGAGGGGTCGAGACAGAGCCAGCGCTGCGTGCTGAACCAGCTGGTGGGCAGCTCGGGGATGTGGAGGAAGCCGTGACCGCGCGCGCAGAAGAGCTCGGTGCCATTCCAGGAGAGGAAATTGCAAGAAGCCTGGCCGACGCGAGCCGGGTTGGACAGCAGGCGGAGGCACTCGGGGCAGCGCCTGCGCTGGTCCTGGAGAATCCACCGGAATCCAAACAGCAAGGCGGGGAAGGCCGTGCCGAGTTGGATGTAGAGAGCTCGGATCGGGTCGCTGGCTTCGAAACCGTAGGCCAGGCCGGTGGAACAGAGATCCACGATAACGAGCACGAGCACGAATTTCGCGGCCAGGAAAATCCAGCGGCGTGCGTCGATGGATCCGGGCAGGCGGCGATGGCGCAGCGGGTAGTCGCCCAGCGGCAGGGCCGTGGTGGCGGGCAGCGCGAGGCTGGCCAGCAGCAGCGCGAAAAGAAATACCGAGAAGGGCTGGTCGAGCATGTCGCCCACGGAGATGCAATCGAAACCGCGTCTGACGCCTTCGCGGGTTTCGACCATCTTGCGCCAGCCTCCGCGCGGCGCGGGAAACGCGGAGGGGCGAATCCTCGCAATCACGAACCCTTTCGTGGTCGATGGCAGCTCTGCGAGGTTGCGCTGATCTTCGAGCAGCAGCGCATCGATGTGGCCGGCAAAGCGCCAGTCGCTGTCGGGCAGGATGGCCGCGATCAGAACCGGATGGCCGTCAATGTCGGCGGTCCGGCCGACGAGGGAAGGATCGCCGCCGTAAATCCTGCGCCACGCGCTGTGGGTGAGAATGAGTCGCGACTGTCCAGGTTCGGCGACGGATGGGCCCGCGTGCGCGGCAGGAACGTTGAGCAACTGGAGAAGATTCTCGCTGGCCTGCGCGATGGCGAGTCGCGCCGCGGGCCTGCGCGGCAAATGAACAGATTTGGCGGTGGGGCGGTAGAAGCCGATCTGCGTAAAGAGCGCGGCGGTATCGGTGGTCCACTCCTGGTAGTCGGCCAGGCGGGTGGAGGGCGTCTGCGTGCCCGCATAGCCGTTGCTGGAGATCATGACGAGATTGCCGGTGCCGCGCCCCGAAAAAGGTAGCAGCGCCGAGCGAGCGCCGGGCAGGCAGAGACGCACGGACAGCGCGGTTACGGCGATAGCGGAAAGGACGATTGCACAGCGCGCCGCCGATCCCGATTGCAAGGCGGGCCAGCCGCTGGAGCGGATATGGTCGCAGCGCAGCCAGAAGGCATCGTGAAACGCGCCGACGCTGAACTCAACAGGGTCGGCGTCCAGCGCATCGCAGGAATCGCACCCGTGCGGATGGCACAGGTGCCACAGCTCCGCGGTCCATTCGGCGGTCCAGGCGGATCGATCGCGACGCGGCACCAGCAGCGACGCGGTGCGCACCATGAGGTCGGCAAGACGCGTGGAGAATGTGCGACTCATCGGCGTTCCACCTCGTGTTCCGCCTCCGGTGAAGGGATCATTCTCTCCAGCAGCGGGTAGCGCTTGTAAACCGCATCGAGCGTGGACTTGCCGGCGCGCGTGAGACGGTAGTACTTGCGCGGCGGGCGCTGCTCGGCATCGGCAATCGACTGCTGCTCCCATTTGGAGACGATCAGCCCATCGCGCTCCAGACGGCGCATGGCGGGATAGACGGTGCCGCTGGGAAGGCCGGTCATTTCCATCACGCTGAAGCCGTAGATCTGGCCTGCATGGATGGCCTGGAGAATCATGGCGGCGGTATGGGAAAGCCTGGGGTCAGCCGGCATGGCAGGAATTGTACACCCTATGTAGCATTCTGTTGACCGGATAAAGAGCAGTATGCTACATAGGGTAATGAAGGCGGGAGGTTCAGCGCCGTGCTCGAGCTGCAGCATCTGTCGCGAAGCTATCGTGGGATTCCCGCGATCAGCGATGTGAGTTTCCAGGTGAAAGCGGGAGAGATTGTCGGCTTCCTGGGGCCGAACGGGGCGGGGAAATCGACCACGGTGAAAATCATCACCGGGCTGCTGCGGCCTAACGACGGCCGCGTGCTCTTCGAGGGCAGAGACATTCATGCCGATCTGGTCGCGTGGCGCGCGACCTTCGGCTACATCCCGGAAGAGGCGCACCTGTACGCATGGATGTCGGCGATGGAGTATCTGCAGCTGGTGGGCAGGCTGCGCGGCATGCGCGAGCGGCTGATCGAGGAGAAGGCGAGCGCGATGCTGCAGCTGCTGGGGCTGGAGTCGTGGCGGCACTCGCCCATGACGGCGTATTCGAAAGGCATGCGGCAGCGCGTGCTGATGGCGGCGGCGCTGATGCACGATCCCAGGATGCTGGTGTTTGACGAGCCGCTGTCCGGCCTGGACGTGCTGTCGTCGCGGCTGTTTCGCGACCTGCTGCACGAACTCGCCTCGGCGGGCAAGGCGGTGCTGTACATCTCGCACGTGCTCGAAATTGTGGAGCAGATGTGCGATCGGGTGATCGTGATCGCGCAGGGGAAGGTTGTGGCCGACGCTGCGCCCTCGGAGCTGACGCGGCTGATGGAATTGCCCAGCCTCGAAAAGGTGTTCGCGCAGCTGGTGCGCCAGCAGGATACGCGGACGGCTGCGCGGGAGATGGTCGAGGTCATGAAGATTGGCGATGCTTAGCGTAGTCCGGGAGCCGAAGCCGCCCCGCGACGAGGTGCTCTCGCTTGAGGTGCTGGCACGCAGCACGCCAGAGGAGGCGGAGCAGCCGACGCAGTTTGGCGTGCTGGTGCGGCATTTTCTCGATCGCTTCTTTACCAACGAGCTGGCGTCGGCGGAAGGCGATGCGAAGACCCGGCTGGTGCAGGCGGCATGCGCGATCGGGATGCCAGGCTTCGTCGTGGCCCTGTATCTGTACACGCCGTATCACATGCCACATCAGGTGCGGCCGTACTGGGCGCAGGTGGGCGACCACTACTTTTACGTGCTGTATGCGATGGTAGCGATGGGCGTCGTCACGATATTCGAGTGGGATTTGCTGTTTCCGGATTTGCTCGATGTGTTCGTGCTGTCGCCTCTGCCGATGCGCAATGGCAGGATGCTGGGCGCGCGCGTGACGGCGATTTTTATTTTGATGGGAGCGGCGCTGTTCGACTCGAGTTTCCTCGCGCCGATCGTGCTGCCGGCGGCCGTGGATCCGCCCCATCTGCTGCGGTTCTGGGCGGCGCACCTGCTGGCGGTCGCGGCCAGCGGGATTTTCGGTGCGGCGTTCTTCCTCGCACTGGAGGGAATTCTGCTGGGGCTGCTGGGGGATCGGCTGTTTCGCAGGATTGCACTCTGGTTGCAGGGATTCTTCGTTCTTGCGCTGCTGACGCTGCTGTTTTTGTATCCGGCGCTGGCTGGAGCGCTGGGAGCGGTGCTCCAGTCAAAAAGCGCGCTGGCGTTTGGCGTTCCGCCGTTTTGGTTTTTAGGAATCTATGAGCGGGTGCTCCAGGGATCTGCGGCCTTGCCGGTTTTTGTCCGGTTATCCCACATCGCGTATGGAGCCCTGGCATTGACGAT
Source organism: Acidobacteriaceae bacterium (assembly GCA_049696575.1). Taxonomy (GTDB): domain Bacteria; phylum Acidobacteriota; class Terriglobia; order Terriglobales; family Acidobacteriaceae; genus Palsa-343. The sequence continues at coordinate 4,545 of JBAVUB010000099.1, forward strand.
TGGCGTGGCAATCGCTTCCTATCCCCTGGCCTGGTGGCGGAAGACGCGGGGCCTGGTCGAGGGCACAGCAAAACGCGAACGTCGCAACCTGATGGCGGTGCCGTTGTCGCGTGTGTTGCACACCACGCTGGCGCGCAATCCCGCGTTCCGGGCCATCTGGCAGTTCATCGGGCAAAATCTGTTGCGCGTGCCACGCTACCGCATGGTGCTGGTGATGTATGGCGGCATGGGCGCGGCTTTGGTCCTCGCGACCGTGACGCGAGTCAGCTTGGCGCATGGAAGAATCGCGTTCGTCTTTTCGCCGCAGGGATTGCGGGCAACGGTACCGATTGTCGCGTTCTGGACGGTGTCGGGTTTGCGCAGCACGTTTCTGGCGCCAGCCGATCAGCGCGGGCGATGGATCTTTCGCGTGATCCTGGGCATAGCGGGACTGGTGGAAGTGAGCGCAGCCAAACGATGGGTGTTTTTGTGGAGCGCGCTGCTCAGCCTGGCAGCAGCAGGGTGTGCGTGGATGTTTGGCGGTCCGGCTGCGCACGGCTGGATGTTTGTGGCGGGGCAGGTAGTGGTGGCGCTGGGCTGGAGCCTGGTGCTGACGGATTTGTTTTTTCTGAATGTAACGACGATTCCGTTTACAGGGGCACGATCGAACTCGGCTACGAATTTCGCGCTGCTGCTGATTCCCTATTTAGGGTTCTTTCCCGCTGTGGTGATGTTCACCGTTGCTCTGGAGCCGATCGTCGAGGCCAGCGTGGGGCACCTGGCGATCGCCGCCGCCTTCATGGCCGGAGCGCACTTCCTGTTGCGGGCGATGCATCGCAGCCGCATCGCCGACCATGTTCAGCACATCGACGCCGATGAGGACGAAGAGGAGTTTCCGCTCCGGCTGGGGCTGCGCTATTAGCTGCTAGTGCCATTCGTCAGCACTGGGGCCGTAAATCGCCGGCACTTTGGCTTCGTTGAGGCGCAGGTAGACCGTAAGCTGCCCGCGATGATGCGCGAGATGGCCGAACGCGCCGTCGCGAATCTGCTGGTAGCGAGGACCGTCGGTGATGATCCGCTCGCCCATTTTGAGACGCCACGACTCCAGCAGGTGATCCTCCGTGGTGTTTTTCAGAGCCTGGCGCGATTTGGTTAGGCCCTGATCGAGCAGTGCGAGCAGCTCCTGGCGCGTCGACGCAGCTCGCGCGCGCAACGACCCGGAGGCGTCGTTCAGATCGGTGACGTCGTTCTCGATCATGGTCGCGATCCAGCCGGGAATAGCAGCGACCAGGGAGGCAAGATAGCCGAGCTCCATGGAGCGCTCGTGCGGCTTCCAGGTATTACGGCCTTCAGGCACGCGTTCGAGGACCTTGCGCGCGGACGCGGCTTCGGTTTCGAGTTGCTCGAGAAAAAACTTCTTCAATTCCAATTGGGGTTCCTCCGGCGGGTGTGAACCTTCGAAGGGAATATTACATCGAGTGCGCGAACTCGCGATTACGCGGTGACGGCGGCGGCGAGGCTGTGACGTACTGCCCGGATGTCAGGGCGGGGTTTAGGGGCAGCGCTAAGACGTCGGGGTTTTGGAGGGCTGATCCGGGTGCGGAGAGCGCAGCGCGTCAAGGACCAGAAGGATGCCGCCGATCACGATGGCGGAGTCGGCGACGTTGAAGTCGGGGAAGTGGTAGTGGACGATGTGGACCTCGAGAAAGTCGGTGACCAAACCGTAGCGGAGACGGTCCCAGGCATTCCCAACGGCGCCGCCCAGGATGAGGGCCAGCGCGATCATGGTGGGCGTAACGCGGCGGCCAAAGCGGAGGATCACGAACAGGACGACAGCGGCCGCGACCAGCGAGAAGATGGTCAGCATCCAGTGCGTGAGCGAGGGACGCGCCGTCTCGGTAAACATCGAAAACGCCGCGCCGGGATTGCGCACATGGCTGATGCTAAAGACATGCCGGATGACGACAATCCCATCGCCTTCAGGAATGTGCCGGCTGACCCAGCGCTTGGTGAGCCGGTCGAGCAGAAGGATGAGCGCGGCGAGAAGCAGGAGCCAGGGACGGCGGTCTTTCATTGTGCCGCCTCAACGTAGCCCATCTCAACGAGGGCTTTTTCACAGCGGCCACAGACGTTATCCCAGGCACCGACGCGTCGGACTGCCTGCGGTGAGTCGTCGGCGTAGTATCGCCAGCAGCGGTCGCATCTGTGACCCTCGGCGACGAGAATGGTTATGTCTAAGTCATTCGCTTCGCGGGATGGGGGTCTCTTGCCCATGGTCTCAATTTTGACCTGTGACGCGTTGAGGAGTTCTTCCAATCCCTTCTCATGCTCTCGAAGGCTCCTGAGCATTCTGCTATCTTCGAAGGCTGCGATGATCACCTTCGCTTCGAGCGATTTGCCGATTTTTTTGGCGTTCCGTTCGGTTTCCAAATTCTTGAGAACGCGGTCGCGTGCGGTAAGCAGGTCCTCGAATTCTTCATAGAAGGCATCAACTGGAGGCAACGGCATACTCCTGATTGGCAGCGGGCCTCCCAGCTCATCCGCCTTCGGGAACAGCGCCAGATGCACGCTCGCCGGTCTGTCCGACACGGCAGGCAGATACTGCCAAACTTCATCCGCCGTGAACGTGAGAATCGGCGCGACGAGGCGGACCAGCGCCTCGGTGATCCTCCACAGAACCGTCTGCGCAGACCGCCGTTCAACGCCCTGCGGCGCGAAGGTGTAGAGCCGATCCTTGAGCACATCGAGATAAAACGCGCTCAACTCGACGATGCAAAATTCGTTGATGGCGTGATAGACGCGGTGGAACTGAAATTCGCCGTACCAGCCGCCCTTGCCATCCAATCCGCTGACCTTTTCAACCAGCTCCCGACAGCGAGCCAACATATACCGATCCAAGGGCAGAAGCTTGTCGTCATCCTTTACGGCGTCCCGCGCCGGATCGAAGTCCGCCAGATTCCCCAGCAAAAACCGAAAAGTATTCCGCAGCTTGCGGTAATTTTCCGCGAGGCGCTGCATGATTGGCTCGCTGGAGACGACGTCTTCGCGGAAGTCGACGCTCGCCACCCAGAGCCGGACAATTTCCGCGCCAAGGCGATCGGCAATGTCGACGGGATCGACCCCGTTGCCGAGCGACTTCGACATGGCGCGGCCCTCTTCGTCGAGCGTCCAACCCGCCGTGCCCACCATGCGATAGGGCGTCTCGTGCTTTTCGCCGACGCCCACCGAGGTGAGCAGCGAAGTGTGAAACCAGCCGCGGTATTGATCCCCGCCTTCAAAGTAGAGATCGGCAGGCGGCGCGAGGCCGGGTTCGTGTTCGAGCACCGCGTGCCAGCTCGAGCCCGAGTCGAACCACACGTCGAGGATGTCGGTCTCGCGGCGAAATTGAGAACCGCCGCAGCTGGCGCAGTGCGCGCCATGGGGAAGCAGAGAATCTGCGGCCGGGGTGTGCCAGGCTTCGACGCCCTCCTTCTCGAACAGCTCGATGATGCGACCGTTGAGGACGCAGTCGTTCAGCGGCTGGTAGCAGCTTTCGCACATGAAGACAGCAATGGGCACGCCCCACATGCGCTGGCGTGAGATGCACCAGTCGGGGCGCGTGGCGATCATGTTGGCGATCCGCTCCTCGCCCCAGGCGGGATCCCACTTGACGTTGTTCTTGATTTCGTCCAGAGCGCGCTGGCGAAACGTGGTCGCCGAGCCGTCAGGGTTCTGCATCGGCGTGTCGATGGCGATGAACCACTGCTCCGTCGCGCGGAAGATGACGGGGTGGTGGCAGCGCCAGCAGTGCGGGTAGCTGTGGTAAATGTCCGATCGGCCGAGG
>JBAVUB010000100.1:0-4980 GCA_049696575.1 Acidobacteriaceae bacterium
ATGGAGGCTTATGAGCACAACTGCGATTGCGGAAACTCCGACCACGACGAAGGATTTCGAAACAAAACTCGACCGGCTGGCTGAGGTTGCGATCAAGTCCGGACTGGATTTGGCGCCGGGGCAAGAGCTGGTGATGACGGCTTCAGTGGAAGCGCTGCCGCTGGTGCGGCGGATCACCGAGCACGCGTACAAAGCGGGCGCGTCGCTGGTGACGACGCTGTTTACGGACGATGAGTCGACGCTGGTGCGCTATCGGTATGGTCACGACGCGACGTTCGATACGGCGGCGGCGTGGCTGTACGAAGGGATGGCGACGGCGTACAAGAACGGCGCGGCGCGGCTGGCGATCACGAGCGCGAATCCGTCGCTGCTGTCGAAGGAGGATCCGGAGAAGGTGAGCCGGGCGAATCGGTCGATGTCGAAGGCGTACCGGCCGGCGCTGGAGCTGATCACGCGGCACGAGATCAACTGGACGATTGTTTCGGCGGCGACGCCGGTGTGGGCGGCGGCGGTGTTTCCGGAATTGCGGGAGGACGAGGCGCTGAAGAAGCTGTGGGATGCGATTTTTGCGGCGAGCCGGGCGGACCAGGTTGATCCGGTGGCGGCGTGGAAGAAGCATGACGCGGGGTTGCATGCGAGCGCCGATCGTCTGAACAAGAAGCGATTTGCAGCGCTGCATTTCAAGGGTCCGGGAACGGATCTGAAGGTGGGGCTGGCGGATGGGCATTTGTGGCTGGGCGGGGGAACGCGGGCGGGCAACGGGCGGTATTGCATTCCGAACATGCCGACGGAGGAAGTGTTCACGACGCCGCATAAGGATCGCGTGGAGGGAATGGTGACCAGCACGAAGCCGCTGTCGTACCAGGGGACTTTAATTGAGGGAATACGGGTGCGGTTTGAGGGCGGGAAGGTTGTGGAGGCGCACGCCGCGCAGGGCGAAGTTGTGCTGCAGCGGATGATCGAGACGGATGAAGGGGCGCGGCGGCTGGGGGAAGTGTCGCTGGTGCCGAACTCGTCGCCGATTGCGGCGAGCGGGATGCTGTTTCTGAACACGCTGTTCGACGAGAATGCCGCGTGCCACATCGCGCTGGGACAGGCTTACAGCAGCTGCCTGGAGGGCGGCGACAAGCTGACGCCGGAGGAGCTGGCGGCGCGGGGAGCGAACGACAGCCTGATCCACGTGGACTGGATGATCGGGTCGGGGAAGGTGGACGTGGACGGGATTACGGCGAGTGGCGCGGCGGAGCCGGTGATGCGGCAGGGGGAATGGGTGTGAGAGGCAGCCCGTAGCCTGTAGCCTGTAGCCGGTAACCTGTAGCTGGCAAGTGGTGGCGCGTGGCCTCGCCACTTTTTCCTGAGACTTGCGTCTGAGGGGGTATGAGCTACCGTGGGATTGGTGCGTTTGCCGCTGCTGTTTTGATGTCGACACAACTGGTTCGCGCGCAGGAGGCGCCGCTGGCTCCGCAGGGGCTGGATGCGCTTGGGGCGCGGGCGACGCTGCACAGTGATTTTACGTTTGACGAGTCGATGCTGCATGCGGCATCGCAGATCATGGCGGACGAGGATCGGCCGATCATCGCGAAGCTGCGGAGCATCACCGTACACAACTTCAGGTACACCGCGGCGGGATACGATCCGGCGGCGCTGGAGGCGGTGCGGGCGCAGTATTCCGGGCATGGCTGGAATCATCTGGTGGCGAAGCAAACGCATCCACCAACTGCGAGCACGGCGGCGGCAGTTGGGCCAGCCCCACCAGTGGCAGCACCGGCGAGGCCGTTCGACCCGACGCGGACCGATGTATGGGTGCGGATGGATCATGGGAACTTCGATGGGATGGTCGTGCTGGTGGCGAACGAACGGAACGTCAATGTCATCGTGATTGACGGAATGATCAGCCCGCTGGATTTGCTACATCTGCGCGGAGTTCTTGGGATTCCGAAGTTTGGCGGGGATCTGGACAGCAGGGAATAGGCAGTAGGGAGTAGCGAATAGAAACGCAGGCCGCGCTTGAGCAAAGCGGTCATGGCTGCTGCGCTGGTTCGCTTGTAGAATGCGGCGATGGCGAGTGCAGCGAGCGGCGTTGTGCGGATCGGGTTGATCGCGGGGACCCTGGACATCACTGAGAACCTGGTCTTCAACGCCTTCCGGCACATCACGCCGGCGCAAATCTTTCAGTACATCGCAAGCGGGCTGACGGGGACGTGGGCTTTCCACGCGGGGATGGCGTCGGTGGCGGTGGGCGTGGCGATCCATTACGCGATTGCGCTGTTCTGGACTGCGGTTTACTACGCGGCGAGCCGGCGGTTGGGGATTTTGATTCGGCGGCCGGTGGTGTGTGGGCTGGCTTATGGTGCGGCGGTTTATCTGATCATGAACTTTGTGGTGCTGCCGGTGACGCGGGTTCCGCATGCGCGGGCGGCTGTGACGATGGCGTCGCGGATGAGCGGGGTGCTGGCTTTGCTGTTCTGCATTGGGGTAACGATTGCGGTTCTGACGCGGCGGGAATCGCAGAAGCGTTCGGCGGATAGCGTATAGCGGATAGAAAAGCGAAGGCGGGACAGGACAGGGGAAAGGGGCTCTTGAGAAGGAAAGTGAGCGCCCAGGACCATGCCGGTTCCAATTTGGGACGACAGGTTACTTTGGGTGGGAAAACAGGTTCGAGGCCATTGACTACGCGGCGCCAAGAGCGTTCGCTACTTGCTGTGGGGTGAACCTGGCCGTGGGGCAATAGGGGTTGGCTGATTTCAAGTGCCGGCCCGCGTGGTTGCGTCCCTGCTAAACAGGAAGCTGCGCACTGGAAGCGAAGCCTCTAAATGTGGCAGCTGAGGGCGCCGCGTTTTTCGAGGTATCGCTGGTGGTATTCCTCGGCGCGCCAGAAGGTCTCGGCGGGGACGACCTGGGTGGCGATGGGCCTGGAGAACATTTTCTCGTCGGTGAGGCGGGCGATGAAGGCCTTCGCGGCGGCTTCCTGCTCGGGGGAGTGGTAGAAGACTGCGCTGCGATACTGGCTGCCCCAGTCAGGACCCTGGCGGTTGAGCTGCGTGGGGTCGTGGAGTGAGAAGAACTCGTCGAGAAGACGCTCATAGGTGATCTTCGCGGGGTCGTAGTCGATCTCGACGGCTTCGGCGTGGCCGGTGCGATCGGTACAGACATCGTGGTAGGTGGGGTTGTCGAGCTTGCCGCCTTCGTAGCCGACGGCGGTCGAAAGAACGCCGGGAAGCTGCTGGAAGCGGGCTTCGACACCCCAGAAACAACCGGCGGCAAATGTGGCTTTCATGGAAACCTCTCTGATATTAGATACAGGAAAAGCGAACTGGACGCTTGCGAGATGAGCCGTGAGGCGATAATATTGAGTCGTACGGAGTAATATCCAATGCGGACCACAAAAGTGCTGTCGATTACGCTGCCGGCGCCGATGCTGAAGGAGGCTCGGGAGCTGGCGAAGCAGGAGAACCGCACGATGAGCGAACTGGTGCGGGAGGCACTGCGGCGGTATCAGCGGGAAAGATACTGGGAAGAAGTGAACACGTTGGGGCGAGCGAGTGCAGCGGCGGCCGGGGTGCACAACGAAGATGATGTCGTGCGAGTGATCCACGAATATCGGCAGGAACAGCGGGCGAAGCGCAAGTCAGGGGCAGCGGCGAAGCTGGTCGGCTGACCGGTCGCCATGGCGGAGCGTGCGCGGGTCGTCATCGATACCAACATTTTTGTCTCCGCATTTCTCTTCAGGGGAAAGCCGGGGCTGGTCCTGGACCTCGTCGAAGATTGGTCGGTGATCCTGATCCATTCGCGCGATCTGCGCAGCGAGGCCGGCAGAATTCTCGCCGACAAGTTTCATTGGTCGCAGGACGAAATACGTTTGGCGTGTGACGTTTACTGGAACGCGGGGGTGCCGGTCATCCCACAAGCTGTCATTCAAGCCTGCCGGGATGCCGATGATAATCGTGTGCTGGAATGCGCCATTGAGGGCCGCGCGCAGTACATCGTTACTGGCGACAGGGATTTGTTGAAGATGGAGAACTTCCGTGGATGCGAGATTCTCAGCCCTGCCGATTTTGTGGTGAGGATGGGAGTCTGAGCCGGGTTATCGCGCTCGCTTGTGAGGTGAGCGCAAGCGCTTCGAGGCGGCTCGACGCGGCGAGCCGGGCGCGTCGTTCTGGCGCGAGGTGTGGGCGGCGCGAGTGCAGGTGGGGCGGGGTGTTTTGCGGGCGGGTTTTTCGGGTCTGGAGGATTTAACGGATTTACCTTCGGCGGCGCGGCGGAGCTGGGTGACTTCCTCGGCGGTGAGTTCGCGATGGCGGCCGGGTTCTACGTCGAGGACCAAAGGGCCGTAGCCGACGCGGCGGATCTTTTCGACGTGGTGGCCGATTTCCTCGAACATCTTGCGGATTTCGCGATTACGGCCTTCGATGAGGATCATTTCGTACCAGGGATTGTCGGCGTCGCGGAGGAGACGGATGCGGGCGGGGGCGGTCATGACGCGGCCTTCGTTGCGGCGGGCGGGTGTTGAACCGGGTTTGCGGATTTGGGTGCCGCGGTCGATCATGACACCGTGGCGGAGCTGGTTGATCGCCGACTCGGAGGGCTTGCCGCTGACTTTGACGAGGTAGGTTTTTTCGACGCGGGCGGCGGCGCGGGTGAGGGCGTTGGCGAGGTCGCCGTCGTTGGTCATGAGGAGGAGGCCTTCGCTCGAGTAGTCGAGGCGGCCGACGGGAAAGACGCGCTCGCCGGATTTGAAGAAGTCGGTGACGGTGGGGCGGTGTTCGGGATCGCTGGCAGTGGTGACGTAGCCTTTGGGCTTGTTGAGGACGAAGTAGCGGGGACGCTCGGGACCGTGGAGGAGCTTGCCGTCGACGCGGATGTGGTCGTGGGCGGGGTCGGCTTTGGCGCCGAGCTCGGTGACGGTTTGGCCGTTGACCTGGACGCGTCCGGCGGTGATGAGCTCTTCGGCTTTTCGGCGTGAGGCGATGCCGGCGGCGG
>JBAVUB010000101.1:0-7955 GCA_049696575.1 Acidobacteriaceae bacterium
CGTAACCGCCGTTGTGACCATTCCACCGGATCAATCCCTGAACATCGTCCTCCGTCAGCCGCTGGAGACCGTCGTTGTGACGGCTTATCGCTCGGCTCTTGGCAGTTCTGACAGTCCGGCCAGTACCCGCGTCCTCGACACGCAGCAGCTTCAGCAAGGGGCCTCTCCTTCGCTCGACGGAAAACTGCGCGAAGTCCCCGGATTTACGCTCTTCCGCCGTTCCAGCTCTCTCGTTGCCAACCCAACCACGGAAGGCGTGTCGCTGCGCGGCCTCGGCTCTACCGCCGCCAGCCGCTCGCTGGTCGTGCTGGACGACATCCCACTCAACGATCCCTACGGCGGCTGGATTCATTGGGAGGAACTGCCGGAGCTTTCCATCCATTCAGTTGAAGTTGTGCGGGGCGGTGCGTCGGACCTTTATGGTTCCAGCGCCATCGGCGGGGTTATCAGCGTCATTCCTGTGCGACCACAGGCGTCGGGGGTCCAGATTTTTACCAGCGGCGGCTCGGAGAGCACTCTTGACGACGGCGCGCTCGCGACCCTAAAGCAAGGAGCGTGGTCGGCTATCGCCAGTGGCGGCCTGATCGCCACCGACGGCTACACGCTGATCGCGCCGGATCTGCGCGGCCCCATCGATCAGCCTTCCAATGTCCATGCACAGAATGGACTCGCGGAAGTCGACCGCGTGCTGCCTGGCGATGGGCGCGTTTTTGTCCGTAGCAATGTCCTGAACGAAATTCGCCACAACGGGGCGCCGGCGCAATGGAATTCCACTCGCCTGTGGCGCGGCGCAGCAGGGGCGGACTGGCGCGACTTCTCTCTGCGTCTCTACGGCGACGACGAGCACTACCGGCAGACCTTTTCCAGCATCGCCGCCGACCGCGCCTCCGAAAAGCTGACGCGTTTTGTCTTCGATCCTGCGGACGAGTTGGGGGCGGCGCTCCGCTGGCATCGGCCCATCGGCTCCCACGCGCTCGTTCTTGCCGGGGCCGACACGCACGATGTGCGCGCCGAAGACAGCGAGCGACTCTTCAGCGGTATTGGCGGTTTTCTCTCGACCTCCGCGCGGCAGCGTCAGACTGGCGTCTGGGGCGAGGCTCTGCTCACGCCCGCCAACTGGACGCTCAGTGGCTCGGCGCGGGTCGATCATTTTTCTAACTTCAACGCGCAGCAGTTCTCGAGTTCGGCCGCGCCGGTGCAGCTCCCGGATTTCAGCGAGACGGTTTTTGATCCGCGCCTCGGGCTGGTGCGACGGCTCACTTCATCACTCGCCGTGAACGCGTCGGCCTTCCGCGCCTATCGCGCACCCACGGAAAATGAGCTCTACCGCACGGGGCAGGTCGGCCAGCAGGTCACCGAACCCAATCCCAATCTCCGCTCCGAGCGCGCCACAGGATGGGAGACCGGTTTCCAGGCCGACATTCGCCGCTATGGCTCCAGCGTGCGCGCCAGCTATTTTTGGACGCAGGTCAACCGCCCCATCACCGCGCTGACCCTCAGCGTGACTCCCACGTCGGAGCTGCTGCAGCGCGAGAATCTCGGGCAGATCGAAAGCCGCGGCGTCTCGCTTGACTACGCCCTGCAGCCGGTTTCATGGATGGGCATCGAAGGCGGCTATCAATTTGCCAACGCCACGGTTACGAAATTTGCTCCCGAGCCGCAGTTGGTCGGCAACTGGATTCCTCAGGTCGCTCGCAATATGGCCACTGCGCAGGTCCGCCTGACCCGCGCTCGCGTCGGAGTTCTCAGCGTCCAGGGCCAGCTCACCGGGCGCCAGTTCGACGATGACGCCAACGTTTACCTGCTGCACAGCTATTTTCGGCTCGACGCGAGCGCGGAGCACAACTTCGGACGGCACGTTGTTGCGTTTGCTTCCGGAGAAAACCTCTTCGACCGAGCCATTGAGGTGGGGAAGACGCCGCTGACGACGCTGGGAACGCCACGGCTCGTGCGCGCAGGACTGCGGCTCAATTTTGGAGAATGAGTCTTAGCACTTGCTCTCGACCAGCGCCGCCACGCCTGCGCCGATCACCGCCAGAGATGGATCCTCCGGCAGCACTTCAACGCTGTAGTTCTGCAGCGGGCTCATTTTGATCATCTCGTACAGCAGTTGCTTCAGGCGGGGGAGCTCCAGCCGCTGGATGTCGCGGCCGGTGAAGTAGAACCGCCCCGGGCCCTCGAGATGAATCTGCGACGCCGTGGCTGCGGCGAGCGCGGCGTGCCAGCGCTCCACAAAATCCGAACAGCGTTTGTCGCCCTGCTTCGCCGCGGCGAAAACCTCGTCGGGCTCCATATCGAGGAAGCGCAGGCGCATGGCGCGGTGCCCCATCACGCCTTCGAGATGCCCGCGTCCGCCGCAGCCGCAGTAGGTTTCCTTCGGGTCGAGCGTCACGACCGTGTGGCCACCTTCCCAGGGGCCTTCTGTATACGGATAGCGCCCGAAGCCGATGCCGTTGCCGATGGTCCACACGCGCACCTGGCGATCCATCTGCCCGCGCGTGGCGGCGATCCCGGCCGCCACGGCGTCCGCATCGTTGAACACGGCCATCTTCACATCGACGCCGCGCCTCTTTAGTCCCGCTTCGATCGAGCTGCAGACCTGTGCGCCCTTGAGCTGCGGCAGGTTCGGCGCGTCCAGCATCGCTCCCTGGTGCACGTATCCGGGCAAGGCCACGCCCGCGGCGTCCAGCGTTGTTCCCTTGGGAACCAGACCCGCAATCGCATCGCAGATCATGTCGCAAAGGCTATCGGCGGGGACTTCAATCAGGCCATTCGTGTCGTCGATGTTCTCGGGAAAGTCCCGCAGCTCGCCGCGCAGCTTGTGGTCTTCGATGAATCCCGCGACCACCTTCGTGGTCAGCACTGCGCCCACCGTTTTCGACATAGGACCCTCCGCCGCAGCCCGGTTGACTATCCCTCGAAGCGGGCCAGCCGGTTGATGCCGTTAAACGCGGCGGCCTTGTAGCATTCGGCCAGCGTGGGATAGTTGAACACCGTATCGATGAAGTAGTCGACGGTGCCGTTCAGGATCATCACCGCCTGGCCAATGTGGACGAGCTCCGCGGCACCTTCGCCGATGATGTGCACGCCCAGCACCTGGCGCGTCTCGCGATTGAAGATCAGCTTCAGGCGCCCGGTTGTGTCGCCGCGGATCTGGCCGCGCGCAATTTCCCGATAGTACGCCACGCCGACTTCGTAGGGCACGTCCTCTTCGGTGAGCTGCTCCTCGGTCTTGCCGATGAATGAAATTTCCGGAATGGTGTAGATGCCGTATGGATAAAAGCTCGGATTCGAAATGATGTGTTCGTCGCCAAACGCGCGAGCCGCGGCGATCCGACCCTGCTCCATGGAAACTGAGGCCAGCGCCGGAAATCCGATGACGTCTCCCACCGCGAAAATGTGTGGCACTTTGGTCCGGAAATCCTTGTCGACGGGAATGCGCCCGCGATTGTCCGGCTCGATGCCCGCCGCCGCCAGGTTCAGCTCGTCGATGTTGCCCTGGCGTCCCACCGCGTAGAGCAGCGCGTCCCCTGACATTTTCTTCTTGCTTTCGAGATTGGCGACCACGGCTCCGTCGGGCAGCTGCTCGACGCTCTCCACCTCTTCGCCGAGGCGCATGGTCACGCGGGCGTCGCGCAGGTGATAACTGAGCGCTTCGATGATCTCCTGATCCGCGAACTCCAGCAACCGCGGCCGCTTCTCAATCAGCGTGACGCGCACTCCGAGCGCCGCAAACATGCAGGTGTACTCGACGCCGATCACGCCGCCGCCCACGACAATCAGGCTCTTGGGCAGATCGACCATGTCCAGCACCTGATCGCTGTTGACGATGGTCCTCCCGTTCACCGGCACCTTCGGCGACGACGCCGGCCGCGTCCCCACCGCGATGATGATGTTGTCGGCCTCGTAGGTATTCGTCCCCCGCGGTCCGTCCACTTTGACGTGATGATCGTCGACAAAACTCGCCACGCCGTTGAAGACTTCGACCCCGTTCCGCGAGAGCTGGGCTTCGGTCACGTCGATTTCGGTCTTGATGACGTGCTGCACGCGGAAAGCCAGATCGGCCATCGTGATCTTTTCCTTCACACGGTAATTCATCCCGTAAATGGACCGGTAGTTGTAACCCGAGAGGTGCAGGACCGCCTCGCGCATGGTCTTGCTGGGGATGGTCCCGGTGTTGATGCACACGCCGCCGACCACGCTGCGCATCTCGACGAGCGCCACGTGCTTGCCCCTCTTCACCGCGGATACCGCCGCGCGCTGACCGGAAGGGCCCGAACCGATGACCAGCAAATCGTATTTCGCCATGTGTAGAAGAAACCTGCGCTCACCATCCAGCCTGCGCGAACGCCTGCCCATCTTACAATCCAGTGATGACAGGCTGTATGAATACACTCTTACACTAATCGTCAGATGCTTCTTTACGCCATTACCAACCGCCGCCTGCTCGACGGGGACGAAGCCGCGAAGCGCGATCGCCTGGTTTCCCTTGCCGATGAATGGGCTCGGGGCGGGGTCGACACCATTCAGGTCCGCGAAAAGGATCTCCCTCTTACCGAGCTGCAACCGCTTGCCGCGCGCATGGTCGAAGCCGTCCGCGCCACCGGCAAACCTACGCGTGTCCTCGTCAACGGTCCCGCTCAGGTTGCTCTCGATGCCGGCGCCGATGGCGTACATCTCCACGCCAACGCGGGTCCTGCCGCCGTTCGCGCCGCGCAGCAAGCCTATGCCCGCGTCAACCGCGAGCCGGTGATCAGCGCCGCCTGCCATTCGCCGGAAGAAATTCGGCAGGCGGCCGGCGCATCGTTGCTCTTGTTCTCGCCCATCTTTGAGAAAGTGACGGAGCAGGGAACTACGCGCGGTCAGGGGCTCGCGGCCCTGCGCGGGGCCGTTGATGTCGCCAACCCAACTCCCGTCCTCGCGCTTGGCGGCATCACGGAGAAGAATGCCGCGGCTTGCCTGCAGGCTGGCGCCGTTGGCATCGCCGCCATCCGCCTCTTCCTTGGCGATGCGTGGCGCAGCCTCCTCGAAGCCTCGTCGCCATCCGTGCGACCAACGTCCTGATCCATCATCCAATGACGAAATGCGGTCCACGGTGAAAGAAGAGCGTCCCCAACTCCCGACGCATGCGTCGGGAGTCGAGCACGCCCGCAACATGGGGCGCCGCTTCGGCTACGTCGCCTGCGCGCTCGCAGGATGCTGCTGGGGAACCGGCTTCTTCTTCGGCAAGATTGCCTTTAGCCGTCTTGGCGTTGGTCACTACGTTCTGTATCGCTTCCTCTTTGCCTGTATCGGCATGCTGCCCATCGTCGAAACCCCGCGCTTCAGCCGGCGCGAATGGACGCTGCTGCTGATCGGAGCCTTCCTGGGCATTCCCCTGCAATTTCTCGTCCAGTTCCAGGGACTCAAACTCACCACAGTCAGCCACGCCGCGCTCATGGTCGGCACCATGCCCGTGATCCTGGCCGTCGGCGCCACGCTCTTCTCGCACGAGCGCCTCGATCTCAAGGGCTGGCTCGCGCTTTTCGGCTCGACCACCGGCATCGTCCTCATTGTTCTTAGCGCCAGTCACGGAGGCATCCACGGCGGCAACCTGTGGGGCGATCTTCTCGTGGTGGCTTCGCTGGTGATCGCGCTGGGCTGGGTGCTGATCAATCAGCGGCTCATGGCTCAGGGTTGCTCCCCTTCCGCGGTCAGCTCCTGGACCCTCATCACCGGCTCAGCCATGCTTTTTCCCTGGGTCCTTGTCCGCGATGGACTTCCGCCGGTGCGCGGGCTCGGCTGGCACGTCTGGTTCGCCGTCGCGGCCAGCGGCCTGCTCTGCACCGCCGCTTCCACCCTGCTTTGGAACTGGGGCATCCACCGCGTGCCAGCCTCGCGCGCCGGAGTCTTCCTGAACGTTGAGCCCGCCCTTGGGTCGATCCTCGGCGTCGTGGTTCTCGGCGAGCGGCTGGGGCCTGGGACGTGGATCGGGGGAGCGCTCATTATTGCGGCCGCCTTCGTGCTTACGACGTCCAGCCATTCGGACGCAGAAGTCATTGTGCCCTGAAACGGGGCCGCACTCTTTACCCTGTACCCCGCACCCTGTACCCTGTTTCCATAGTGGTTGAGCTTGTTCCATCCATCCTTTCGGCGGATTTTGCCCGTCTGGCCGACGAAATCGCCGCGGCCGAACGCGGTGGCGGCAGCGTCATCCACGTCGATGTGATGGATGGCCACTTTGTCCCTAACATCACCATCGGGCCGCCCATCGTCGCCTCCCTGCGGAAACACACCAAACTGCCGCTGGATTGCCACCTGATGATCGAGAATCCCGACGAATTTATCCCCGCGTTTGCCGATGCGGGCGCCAACTGGGTAAGCGTCCACTACGAGGTCTGCCGCAATCTGCACCGCACTCTCGAGTACATCGCGCAACACAAGATGCAGCCCGCCGTGGTGATCAACCCCGCCACTGAAGTCGACCTGCTGATCCCCATTCTCGGCATGGTGCATCACGTCCTGGTGATGAGCGTCAACCCGGGCTTCGGCGGCCAGCAGTTCATCCCCTACTCCCTCAGCAAGATTCGCCGTTTGAAAGAACTTCGACGGGAACTGGGCCTCAGTTATAGGATTGAAGTAGACGGCGGTATTGCTCACGACACGGTCGCGAGCGTCGTCGAAGCGGGAGCCGAGTTGCTGGTCGCGGGCAACGCGGTTTTCGGCCAGGGACACGCGGAACGGGACGCGCGCAGCCTGCTCGAAGCAGCCGAACGGGCGGCCCGGTCAGTCGCCGCCTAGAGTTTTCTCACCCGGAGCGGGGTCATCGCAGGCCACTCCGCACCGGCGCAAGCGGGTGTCTGCGTTCACGAGGTGTTATGAATCGGTTGGTCCTTCGTATATCGGCGGTTTGTCTGGGCATGGCGATCGCATTTTCATCCCCCAACGCTTTCGCCAAAAAGCACGAAAAGAAAAAGAAAGAGGTCGATCTCACCGCGAACCCCCTGGGGAAGGTCAACTCGAAGCAGCCCGACAAGGAGCTTTTCGACAAGGCGTACAACGCCATGAAGCATGGCAAATATGACGTGGCCCGCCTCGACCTCCAGACCCTGCTCAATACCTACCCCGACTCCGAATTCGCTATGCGCTCCAAGCTGCTGGTCGGCGATACGTGGTTCAAAGAGGGTGGCTCCGCGGCGCTGACCCAGGCGGAATCCGAATACAAAGACTTCATCACCTTCTTCCCGAATACTCCTGAAGCCGCTGAGGCGCAGATGAAGGTCGGCGACATCTACTTCCAGCAGATGGAGAAGCCGGACCGCGATCCGCAGAATGCGGTCCATGCCGAGCAGGAATACCGCACCATGCTGGAGCAGTTCCCGGATTCACCGCTCATCCCGCGCGCTAAACAGCGTCTCCGCGAAGTGCAGGAAGTTCTGGCCCAGCGGCAGTTCGAAATCGGCGAATTCTATGCCTCGCGCGAACAATGGGCAGCTTCGGTTGCCCGCCTCGAGACCATCACGGACACCTATCCTCTCTTCAGCCACAGCGACCAGGCGCTCATCACCATCGGCGATGCCTACGCGAACGAAGCTCAGGCGATGTCGCGCGCCAAAATTCCCCCGAAGGCCAAAGCCGAGCTGATCCGCTATTTCGATGACCGCGCTACGGCGTCCTGGTCTCGCGTCGTCACGCGTTATCCTCTCGCCCCGCACGTCGAAGATGCCAAAGATCGGCTGATCGCCATGGGAAAGCCGGTTCCCGATCCCAGTGCCCAGGCCCTTGCGGAAAGCCAGGCCGAGGAGGACAGCCGCGTCAGCGTGAGGCTGGGGAGCCGCGCCGTCCAGCTGCTCGGTCGCGGTCCTAACACCGTGAAGGCTGCGCGGGTGGGCGAGCCGTCGCTGAACAGTCCGCCGCCGGTGCTGGCGCCGGAGGTGGTGAAGGAGAGCGCAATCACCTGGCAGCAGGCGCTGCAC
>JBAVUB010000102.1:0-6707 GCA_049696575.1 Acidobacteriaceae bacterium
TCGATAACGCGCAGCTCGCGGTGTCCGAGGAGCGCGAGCGCGTCTACCGCCAGGAAATGAACATCGCCGCCGAAATTCAGCGCGGTCTCATGACCGTCCGTCCGCCCACGCTCTCCTGGGCTCAGGTCGCCGCTCGTTCGGTCCCCTGCCGCGAATGCGGCGGCGACTTCTTCGACATCGTCGAAGACGGCGAGTCCCTCGCTGTCATCGTCGCGGACATCTCCGGCAAAGGCATCTCCGCCGCGATCCTCGGCGCAACCCTGCAGGGCCTCATCTATTCGTTGCTGGTCGCGCGCCAGCCGCTGGCCACCCTCGCCGACATCGTCAACCGCTATATCTGTAGCAAGAATGTCGAGAAATACGCCACCATGGCCATCCTCCGCATCTCGCCCACCGGCCATCTGGAATACGTCAACTGCGGCCATGTGCCGCCATTTCTTTACGCCGATGGCTGTTCGCGTCTTCCGGAATCGAACCTTCCCGTGGGCCTCATCGAAGGCGCGCCCTTTTCCTCCGGAGAAATGCAGCTCCAGCCCGGCAACCGCGTCTTAATTGTCACTGACGGTGTTACAGAAGCCGCTGCGCCCGACGGCGAATTCTATGGCGAAGCCCGCCTCACCGAGAGCGAGTTCGAATCCGCCACCCTCGACGACATCTTCCTTCAGGTCGAGCGCTTCGCCGGAACCCTCGCCGCCGACGACGACTGTACCGTCCTCGACGTCCGCTACCTCGGCTAGACCGGAGCCCCTCAGCTCACCATCGCTTCCGCACTGGAGCGCACCGGCGCGCCTTGCGTGTACAGTGTTTGGTATACGTGCGTCGCCCAGTGGCGCAGCCCGCGATCCGGCGAGTCCTGCATCCACTCCCGCACCGGGACCCCAAACCCGCTCTTGGGCCGGCGCAGCACGTCCGCCGGAAGCGGCTTGCGCAGGCATTCAGCGATCTTCGGCTTCCGCGGCGAGAACCGGCTCGCCCGCAACGGCGCCAGTTGCCGCAACAGAGTCATGTCCACCAGGGGCACCCGAATCTCCACCGAATGCGCCATCCCCGCCCAGTCGGCATCCCGCAGCAGCTGCGTCCGCATGTAGTAGCTCATTTCCAGCGCCGAGACCCGCAGGAACTCCGTCTGTGCCGCCGTGGCCCCCGCGACTCTCGCCAGCGGCCGCGTCAGGCTGTTCATGCTTTCGATCGACGCCAGATCCCGCCATCCCGTCCGCGCCAGCTCCGGATCGAGAATCCCCGGCAGCTCCCACGGCATGAACAATCCCCGGCGCAGCAGATACGCCCCGCCCCATGTCCCTCCATACTCGAACAGGCTCGCGTACTTCGGAGAAGTGAACCGGGAGATCATCGCACTCGTCACGATCCGCCATGCCCGCCCCGCGAACGGGACTGCGCTGGCGGGCCGCAAACTCCACGCCATGAGCGGCAACTGCCGGAAGCTTGGGTAGCCTCCGAACAACTCGTCGCCGCCCAGTCCGCTGAGCGCAACCTTAAACCCGCGCTCGTGCGCCAGCCAGCTGATGAAGTACGTGTTCACCCCGTCGATGGTGGGCTGATCCATCTTCTCCAGCAGCCGATCCCGATGTGCCATAAACGCCGGCCGGTCGATGTAGCGAGAATAGTGAGGCAGCCCATAATGCTGCGCCACCCGGCTCGCAATTTGCGTCTCGTCTTCGGCTGTGTTGCGCAGCAGGTCGAATCCCAGCGTCAGTGTCTCGACCTCGTTCCCTGCCTCCGCCGCCAGAGCTGCAACCACGCCCGAATCGATGCCTGCCGAAAGGAAAACCGCCACCGGGACATCCGAAATCTCGTGCATCCGCACGCTCTCTCGCAGCGCATCGTGCAGGCGCACATCCGCCTCGGTTTCCGAGTGAGGCATCTCGTTGAGACCGAATTGCGAAAACTCCCCTGCCGGCGAAGCGAACAGACGCGGCTTCGAGATCCCTTCGCGCGTCACCCGCATCCATGTCCCGCTGGGAAGGCAGCGGATTCCCCGATACAGCGTGTACGGCTCGGGAACCGAACCCCACACAAAAAATCCCACGTGTCCCGCAGGCTCTTCGCGCAGATCCACATCCGGCGCGGTCACCAGCGCCTTCACCTGCGAGGCGAAATAGAAATTCCCGCCGCCCTCCGCGTAATAGAGCGGCTTGATTCCGAACGGATCCCGCGCCAGAAAAAGTTCCTGCGTCAGCTCGTCCCAGATCCCAAACGCATACATGCCGCGCAGCCGCTGCAGCATTTCTGCCCCATATTCCGCGTACATCTGCAGCAGTACTTCCGTATCGCCCGTCGTCCGGAAGCCGCGCCCTTTCTTCTCCAGATCGCTCCGCAGTTCCTGGTAGTTATAGATTTCGCCATTGAAGACGATCGTGTATCGCCCATCCGCGGAGTGCATCGGTTGATTCGACCGCGCATCCACGTCGATGATCGACAGCCGGCGGTGCGCAAACCCCAGCATCCGCGTGCCGCAGACCCACTGGCCCGACGCGTCCGGACCTCGCGTGGCCAGCGCGTTCGATAATCGCGTCAGCGCCTCCGAGAAATCCAGGCTCTCGGATTTGCGCGAGACGAGTACTCCGGCGATTCCGCACATCGGAAAAGAAAGCCCTCAAAATTCAACAGGGGAGTTCATTGCAGATACAACATGAAGAGAAGCCTGCGCCAGCTGCACGTCAGGAGCGACGGAAAATCGCCGAGCGCGCCTCCAGTGTAGCAATCGCTTTCATGTTCTGAAAGAATGACTCCTCGGTCCGAATGAAAGACCGATGAATGCTCTCTCCTCTTCAGCCGTTCATAAGGCTGCCGTTCGTCGCAACCCGCTCCGCCGCTCTGCCGGTGCTTCGTCCGTCCTCGCAGCGAAACTGCTTAGATAGACTGGGGTTGTTCTCACATTGTCATCGATGAAGATACTCCACGTCATTGGAAGCCTCTCGCCAGCAGATGGTGGCCCACCCGAAGCGGTGCGTCAGTTGGCGCGTGCCTATCTTTCGATAGGCGTCGAGGTTGAAGTCGCTTGTCAGGATCCGCCCAACGCGCCCTTCCTCTCTGGACTCGCGTTTCCGGTTCACGCCCTCGGCCAGCGCTGGCTCGGGCGCTTCGGTCTCTCTCCGCGCCTGTGGCGTTGGCTGCACCAGAACGCCCCCCGCTTCGACGGCATCGTGATGAACGGCATCTGGGTCTTTCCCGACGTCGCAGTCCGTGCGGCCGCGCGCAGCGCTGGCAAACCCTATGCCGTCTTCCCCCACGGCGCTCTCGATCCGTGGTTCAACAAAAAATATCCGCTCAAGCACCTCAAGAAGCTGCTTTACTGGCCCTTCCAGTATCCCGTTCTGCGCGATGCGCGCGCCGTCCTCTTCACCACCGCCACCGAACGCGATCTGGCCAGCACCAGCTTTCGCCCCAATCGCTGGAACAGCCTGCCCGTCTCTTATGGCATCAGCGAGCCAGGCGGCGATCCCGCGGTTCAGATCGAAACCTTCCTCACCTCGGTTCCGCAGCTCCGTGGCCGCCGCTATTTGCTCTTCATGTCGCGTCTGCACGAGAAGAAGGGCTGCGATCTCCTTCTCCACGCCTTCACCCAACTCGCCGCCGAGTTTCCCCAGGTCGACCTGGTAATGGCTGGCCCCGATCAGGTCGGTCTCCAGAGCAAACTCCAGCAAATTGCCGCAGATAAAGGATTTGGCCCGCGCGTTCACTGGCCCGGGATGCTCACCGGTGATCGCAAATGGGGCGCACTGCGCGCAGCCGACGCCTTCGTGCTCCCCTCGCACCAGGAAAACTTTGGCATCGTGGTCGCGGAATCGCTGGCCGCCGGCCGTCCCGTCCTGATCAGCAATCAGGTCAACATCTGGCCGGACATTCAGGCCGACGGCGCCGGCCTCGTCGACGACGACACTTTAGAAGGCACCGAGCGCCTACTCCGCCGCTGGCTCACTCTGCCCGCAGCCGAGCAAGAGGCTACAGCAACACACGCATACCCCTGTTTCGCCAGCAGATATTCAATGAAAAATGCGGCTCAAGCCATCAAAGCGCTCTTCGAGGAACCGACCCAGCCCCTAAACTCTAATCCCTAAACTCTGCTCGTTATCGCCGCAACCGATCCAGCAGCCGATCAAACTCCTCCAGCTGGCTGTACTCGATAATCACCCGGCCGCGTCCCTTCCGATCCTCGATCCGCACCTTCAATCCAAGCGCCCGCTGCAAGGAGTCCTGAACCTCGCGAACATTGGGATCAATGTTCGCCGTTTCTTCTCCATCACCTTGCTTTTTCGCCTGTGGATTCAGCAGCTTCTGAACATACCCTTCCGTCTGTCGCACGCTCATTGCCAAAGCCGCCACTTTTTGCGCCGCCTTCAGAATCGCCGCCGGATCCTCGAGCGGCAACAGTGCCCGAGCATGTCCAAAGCTCAGAACCCCTTCCTCCACTTTGCCCTGCACCTCTTCCGGCAGCTTCAGCAGCCGCAGGAAATTGGCAACCGAAGTCCGGTCCTTCCCGGTCCGCTTCGCCATCTGCTCCTGGGTCAGCTGAAACTCCCCCGACAGCCGCTCGTAAGCCCGCGCCTGCTCCATCGGGTTCAGGTCCGAGCGCTGCAGGTTCTCGACGATGGTCATCTCCATCGCCTGTTCGTCCGAAACCTGGCGGATGATCGCCGGAATCGTCTCTTTGCCCGCCCGCTGCGACGCCAGCCAGCGCCGCTCGCCGGCAATCAACTGATAATGTCCATGCGGCAGCGGTCGCACCAGAACCGGCTGCACCACCCCGGTCGCGGCGATCGAAGCCGCCAGCTCCGCCAGTTGCACCTCATCGAAGCGCGTCCGCGTCTGGAACGGGCTCCGCTCGATCTCCCCAACCGGGATCTCCCGCGGCCGTCCCGATTCGCCGCTCTCCGCCGCGCTCGGTTCCGCCACTGCGTGAACCCGAGGCAGCAACGACTCCAGTCCTTTTCCCAATGCCCTTCGTTTCGGAGCTTCTGTCATGGTTTGCATATCACCCTCACCTCACTCAACGATCCGAACCAGCGGCAATCAAATCAATTCAATCAACATCAGTGGTTCCACGTGGAACATTGCGTTCTTACCCCCGCGCCATCGGCGCGCCCGCCCGACGCGGCCAGCGTCATCCGTACGGCCAGAACTTCACCTTCACTTCTCCCTGCGCCGCTTTCGCCGTCTTCCGTTCCCGCGCTGCCGGGCTCTCAATCCCATTGCGAGCCAGCAGCTCATCGGCCAGCTCCCGATAGCTTTCCGACCCGCGCGACCGCGGATCGTACAGCAGCACCGGCTTCCCATAGCTCGGTGCCTCGGCCAGCCGTATATTCCTTGGAATCACCGTCTTGAACAGCTTCTCCTTAAAGAAGTCCCGCAGATTCTCGGTCACCTGCTGCGCCAGGTTCGTGCGATCGTCATACATCGTCAGCAGCACGCCTTCAATCTCCAGCCCTGGATTGAATGCAGCCCGCACGCGCTCGAGCGTGTGGATCAGCTCACTCAGTCCCTCGAGCGCGAAATACTCGGCCTGCATCGGAACCAGCAGCCGATCCGCAGCCACCAGAGCATTCAGCGTCAGCAGATCCAGCGCTGGTGGGCAATCCAGCACCACAAAATCGTAGCGATCCCGAACCTTCTCCAGAGCCTCGCGCAGCTTATAAGCTCTTCGATCCATCTGGATCAGCTCAACATTCGCCCCCGTCAGGTTCTTGTTCGAGGGAACCAGAGTCAGCGTGTCAATCTCGGTCCGGAGCGCCACCTCGTCGATGGTCGCCTCGCCCATCAGCACGTCGTACGACGACCGCCGATCCGCATCGCGTGTAATCCCGAGTCCGCCGCTCGAATTGGCCTGCGGATCGCAATCCACCAGCAGGACCCGCATCCCCTCCAAAGCCAGTGCTGCCGAAAGATTAATGGCGGTGGTCGTTTTGCCCACCCCGCCTTTCTGATTCACTACGGCGAGCACTTTCCCCATGACAAAGAAGCCTACTGGCACCGCGCCCCCTCCGCAATGCGAGACCGCTGTGAACAACCGGGCACGATTTGTGGAAGGATTCCAGGCCGCTTCCTCGCCTTTTACCCTAACCCCCTTCTCGTGAGCCAGATGCGCCGCCCCCTCAATTGCTACAGGACCGTTGACGAGAAAGAGCTCTGCGTGGAAAACAGGATGCGTTCCCCTCAAAAATACTTGCGATACGCCGGCGCGCAACCCCCGATGTTCCACGTGGAACATCAGCTCCGCTCTCCTGCTTCCTGTCTCCTGTCTCCCGTCTACCCCATCCAATTCGGACCGGAGTATAACGAATCGAGCGCTCCCAGGCGTCCCATCCCATGAGTCAAACCTCGCCCACCCTCACGCTCACCCCACCCAGAGATTTTGCCCTCGCCGGCTCCGTCCTCGTCCTCAT
Organism: Acidobacteriaceae bacterium; assembly: GCA_049696575.1. Taxonomy (GTDB): domain Bacteria; phylum Acidobacteriota; class Terriglobia; order Terriglobales; family Acidobacteriaceae; genus Palsa-343. The sequence goes on from JBAVUB010000102.1 coordinate 6,402, forward strand.
CCAATTCGACGTCTGCGAAGAAATCCGCCTCGACCTCCTGCAGCAGATCATCGCCAGCCGAACCGTCCAGCAGCCCAACCTCAAGCACGCCGCTCCCGCCTATGTTCGCTACCAGCGCCCGCCGGTGGTCGTCGCGGCCGACCCGCTCGTCCTCGAGTCCGGCGAAACCCTCACCGGCGAAATCAAGTACTACGACTACGGCGTCGTCAGCATCCTCTACCAAATGTCCTTTGCCGGCGACTGGGACTCGCTCGTTCGCCTCGCCAGCCGCTGGGTCTGGGATATCGACTTCGCCTCCCGCGCCGA
>JBAVUB010000103.1:0-6592 GCA_049696575.1 Acidobacteriaceae bacterium
AGGTATGGGAGCTTGTGTTTCATGCCGCTGATACCGGTTTCATAATCGAAAGGAGCGGGTATCGCCAGTTGCGCGCCCCCCACTTTGCCTGAGTCCCCTAAAGCCTGAATACCAAGGGAGTAAAGAAGCTGGAAGAAGCCGTCGGCAGCCAGTCCGGACGGGTACGCGACGCAGTGCGCCGCATCCAAACGCCAGGAGTTCGCCAGGCAGCGCGCCGCGGAGACGTGGCTGCCCCCGACGTCGTATACAAGGACCGGCAAATCTCCGAGGGTGGTCATATCAACTCGCGCTGATAGCGTTCCCAGTTGTAGCACAGCCTGCACGCGGCTCGGGGAAATTCCACAACATAGCACTTGACACGCCATTACCGAGAGGACTATAGGTGTTTCCCGATGATATCGATATCAGCCTGAACTCGCGAACCGGTGGTATCGATATCGTCCGAAGCGAGCAAGACGCCGACCGATGAACATAATTCTGGCGGCCTGCTCCACGCACGTTTTTCAGGAGGCAGCATGAACCGCATTCGCTGGGCAATCTGCATCGTCGCCCTCACTTGTCTCGGTGCGCTGGCCCTCGCACAGACGCCGACCGGCACCGTCGAAGGACTGGTGACCGACAACACCGGCGCCGTGGTCCCCGGCGCAGCCGTAACCATCCTCAAGGCTTCCACCAACGAAGCCAAGGTGACCGCCACCGATTCGCAGGGCCGCTTCACGATTCCCTTCGTCGAGCCCGGCGTGTACAGCGTGACCGTGGCCGCTCGCGGATTCAAGACGGCGAAAGAGGATGGCGTTCTGGTCGAGGTCACTGAGACCCGTCCCATCAACTTCAAACTGGAGGTCGGCGGTGTCACGCAGACCGTTGAAGTGAATGCCAGCACGGAGACTCTGGACACCGATACGTCCGCTCTGGGCGAGACCATCCAAACGCAGACCATGTTGCAGTTGCCCGACCTGGGCCGCAACGTCTTTGATTTTGCCATGCTGGTTCCCGGCGTGAACAACGTCGGCGGCGCCTCCACGCCCCACATCGGAGGCAGCCGCAACGCCAACAACGAGCAGCTGATCGACGGCATGACCAACATTACCCCGGAGAACAACGTCGGCAACAACGTGGCGACCGCTACGCCCATCGAGGACTCGGTGCAGGAGATCAACGTGCAGACCAGCGTTCTGCCCGCCGAGTACGGGCGTTTCTCCGGCGGCACCGAAAGCCTGGTGACCAAGAGCGGGTCGAACCAGTGGCACGGCAGCTACTTTGAGTTCATCCAGCAGGGCGCGCTCAACGCCATTCCTTTCGGTCAGCCTGGTGTGAAGAACACCGGCACCAAGCCGGATATGCACAATTATTATTCCGGCGGCACGGTCGGTGGACCCATCATTCACAACCGCGCCTTTTTCTTTGTCGACTACCAGTACACGTCGTCCGCGTCGGGAGCATTCGAGGCCGACCACATTCCCAATCCGGCGGTATTCAACGGCGACTTCACCAGCCTGTTTGGTTCCACTACTCCGGTTCTGTACGATCCGGATACCGTGGTGAAGAACTCGTCCGGCGTTTATGTGCGGCAGCCGTTCATGACCAATGGCCAGTACAACGTAATTCCTGCGAATCGCATTTCAAAGGTTGCGCAGGCGGCGCTGGGTTTCTATCCCAAGCCCAATATCGCTGGAGCCACCGGCGGCAGCAATAACTATCAGATCACGCAGAGCGTGCCCGGCACGGACTGGCGTTTCGATACACGCGAGGACATGGACGTAACGAAGAAATGGCATTCCTTCCTGCGCTTCAGCATGGAGGGTAATCACAACACCACGCTGAGCGACTATAGCAATGCAGCCTCGAATGGCGGCTACGGCGGCGCCGACCATTACTACGTCTACAGTGGCTCGTTCAACAACACGATTACGTTCTCGCCGACATTGCTGGCCGAGTTCCGCTACGGCTACTCGAGACAGACGTCCAACCGCGTGCCCGTGGGCGGTCCTTTCGATCCCACCAAGCTGGGTTTCGATTCTAACTATGTGACCCAGGCTTCCAAACAGCTGGAAATCTTCCCGCACTTCAACTTCGGTGGCGCGAACAACGGGGGCTTCTCCGATCTGGGACCTTTGGGCTACGAGGGATTGCAGGAAGATCCCATGGCCCAGGACGTCAACGGCAGTCTCGTCAAAATTGCCGGCGGTCATTCGCTGAAGTTCGGCGGCGAGTTCCGCCAGCTGCGTTTGAACTTCTTCCAATACACGTATCCGTCCGCCACGTTCTATTCCGACGACAGCTGGACCCGCCAGTATCCGCAAACCTACGACGGCTCGACCGGCTACTCGATCGCCTCCTTACTGCTGGGCCTGCCGCAATCGGGCGACATCACCAACGATCCGTCCTACGTCACGACCAGCCAGTACATCGCGTTCTACGGGCAGGACGACTGGAAAATTTCGCCCAAACTTACCCTGAATTACGGGCTGCGCTACGACTTTGAAATCCCACGCGTGGAGCAGAACAACCAGATGGTCTACTGGAATCCGGATGCGACCTCCCCGATGCAGGCCTACAGCAGCCAGATCGCTGGGAACCTGTCGGCAGCGGGAGAATCCTGTCCGTACTGCGGCAACCTGACTGGAGCCATGACGATTGTAGGCACATCGAGCGACCCCTACGGACGGCGTCAGGGGCCGGTGCAGAAGTCCGACTTCGGTCCGCGCGTCGGCCTCGCCTATAACCCGACACCGAAAGTGGTGGTTCGCGCCGGCGCCGGCATTATTTTCCAGCCCTCGGCTCTCCAGGCCTCTGGTACTTCCGGCGGTTCGGGTGACGATGGATTCGATGTCCAGACGAACTACAACCCCACCTTCAACAATCAGACCTCGTTGCCTGTGGCTTCCCTCTACAGCCCCGATCCAGCACTCGCGGCCTCGGCGCAGAACCCGTTCCCGACCGGCTATGCCGTCGCCCAGGGTAAGACCGCGAGTTGCCTGGCGAGTTCAGCCTGCGTGCAGGGCATTGACATCGGCAACGGCATGTCGACAGCGTATTTCGACAGCTATCGCAATCCTTACTCCGTAGAGTGGAACGGCAACGTGCAGTTCTCGGCGGGATGGGGAATGAAACTGGAAGTGGGCTACCTGGGGAACCGGGGCGTCTTCCTCATCAACGGCGACCCAGGCGTACCCTACGACCAGTTGACCACCGACACCCTGGTCGCCAATGGCTGCACTCCAGGTGCCTCGACGGCGCAGTGCAAACTGTCGCAACAGGTGGCCAATCCGTTCCAGTCGGTCCTCCAGCCGGGCAGCCCTTTCTACATTCCGGGTCTTCCCCTGGGCGGCGGCACGGTGAGCGCTGCGCAGTTACAGCATCGCTGGCCGCAATATAACGGTGTCAGTTCATTCCGCAAGCCTGATTCCGACTCCAAATACAACGCCTTTACTCTGCGGGCGGATAAGGCAATGTCGCACGGGCTGGCGTTCATCGCGTCCTTTACCAGCGCCGTGGGCTACGATAATGCGGCCTCGGCTGTGAATTATCTGGGACCCGCCAGCCAGACGTATGCCAACCAGTACAACCCCAGGGGGGAATGGAGTATCAGCGCGCAGAACGTGCGGTACGACATCACCACCGGCTTCGTCTATCTGCTTCCCTTCGGTCAGGGGCAACAGTTCCTGAACAACGGCAATTCCTCAGCCGATAAGATCATCGGCGGATGGCAGATCAGCGGCATTGAGTTCTGGAACACCGGCACGCCGATTCTTCTGTCCAGTGTCGATAACGGAACTACATCGGAAACTTACGGCGGCTTCTCGCAACGGCCTGAGTGGTCAGGAACCTCGGCGAGGCTGTCGAATGCCAACTATCACGAGTGGTTCAACACGAAGAATTTTTCCATACCGATTTCGTACGAAATCGGAAATTCGCCACGCACACTGAGCAACGTCAACAACCCGTTCTACCAGGACCTGGACCTGCAGTTCGCGAAGAACACGGGATTCCATGAGAACCGCTATAACGTGCAGCTGCGCGTCGAGATGTACAACGCGTTCAACCATCCCGATCTGGGTGGCCCCGATACCAATGTGAAGGACGGTACGTTCGGCCAGATCCAGGGCTTCTCGGGCACAGCGCGCCGTATGCAGTTCGCTGCGAAATTCACCTTCTAGCGATCTTTCCGCGGAGTCCAGGGTTTTCTCCACTCGGGGCTCCGCGTGCAACGCGAAACACTTTCTGCAGTTTGTTGGGCCAGGCAGTAAGCCTCCCTTAACAGAGTGGGTTGGAACCTCGACTTCCGACCCCTCCCTTTTCAATTTTCGCCGAAACCGCAGCGATGGTGGCAGGGGGGTTGGCGGTGTGTCCGCCCAGACCGAGCGCCGGTTTCTAGCGGTTCTGCTGAGCTGCGATCATCGCGCGCAGGCTCTCCGCATCCTTATTCCCGGGTTCGATCTGAAGGGCGCGCCGCGCCATGGTAGCGGCCTCCTGGAGTCGCCCCTCGCTGGCCAGCGTGGCCGCCAGGTTCACCATGGCCCGTGCGAAAACCCCGTTGTCCCGGATGGCATCGCGGAAGAGCTGTTCCGCTTCGGCATCCTTCCCCTCCTGCCCCACCAGCGTGCCCAGGTTATTCTCCGCATCCGCGAAATTCTGCCTCAACGAAATGGCGGTTCTGAATTCCTGTTCCGCTTCCTCCGTCTGGTCTGGCTTGCCCGCGTCCAGCAGAGCAAGGCCGAGATTGTTATGCGCGTCGGCCAGCTTTGGATCGATGCCGATCGCGATCGAGTACTGTTGCACCGCATCGTCCAGTTGTCCCCGCGCCCGCAGAGCATTGCCGTAGCTGTTATGCAGGTCCGCCGACTCGGGATAAATATCGAGTGCCTTCTGGTATTCCGCGACGGCCTGGCCGGTCTGCCCGGCGCCCAGGAGGGCATGCGCCAGGTTCACGTGAACAATGTTGTATTGCGGACTCAGATCCAGCGCCTTGTCCAGCTCCGGGATCGCCTGCGCAAAACTGGAGGTGCGAATCAGCGCCGCTCCCAAATTGTTATGGATGCGTGCATCGTCTGGATCCTCGGCCGCCAGCTTCTTCCATTCCGCAATGGACGCAGCGTCCTGGCCAGCCTCTGCCAGCTCCACTGCCCGGTCAAAGTCCCGGTACATATCCACGGCGGGCGTATCGATCTTCATGAGGCCGTTCGGCGAGATATTCACGAACTCCGGAAGGTTCACGGCGCGGTTGGCCGCGGTTGGGTTGTCGATGAAGATGGCCGGGCTATCGTTGCCCGCTTCGTCGATGTGGGTCAGATACATTCTCGTGTACGGCCCGCGGCTTTTCGACGAAAACACCAGCCACCGTCCATTCGGCGACCAGCTGTGCCACGAGTTCATCGGGTACATGTTGGCCTCGAGCCGCCGCGCCGTCCCTCCCTCGAACGGCACAATGTAGAGCTGGCTGTCAGGCCGCATCAACTCGGCGTTGTGAGCCTCTACGAACACGATCCAGTGGCCGTCCGGAGAAACTTTGGGGAACGAATTGCTCATACCGTTGCCGGAAGCGCCGGCAATGGGCTCCGCTTTTCCGCCCTTTCCGCCGTTGAAGGGCACGCGGTAGAGGTCGTAGCGGATCTGCGTCTCGTTGGGATCGTTCGAGTGCGTGGCCATTTTGACGTCGGGGGAGTAGGGCTCCTTCGATTCCGCGCGCGCAAAAACTACATACTTTCCGTCCGGACTCCAGACCCCATTCGTCTGCACGAGTGCCGGATCGTCGGCCCCGGGAAGCGGATGTCGCTCGCCGGTTGTGCGGTCGTACCAGTAGAGAACTCCTCGCGTCGGGTAAAACACCTGCAGGAAGCGGTAGTCCTTGAAATTCGCAACATAATAGTTGTTCTGCGGAGGGCGATCGCCCGGGGTCAGCATGGTCAGCACAAAGCGCCCATCGGGAGAGACCTGCGACATAAATCCCACCCGGTTGAAAGCGAACTGCCGGTCGTAAGTCGGGTTCCAGTGAATCATGTCCTGGTTGCGGATGACGGTCTGGGGCTTCAGTGAAACCACGGCATACAAGCCCTTATCGTTCTGCGGCCCATCCATGTCCATGCCGAAGGTCTTGCCGTCGCGGGAAAACGAATGACAGTTGGCGCAGGTGTGCATTTCCTGGAGAACCACGCGGCTCTGTGTCTGGTCGATGCTGCGCAGCCGCCACTCGATCAGGTGAATCGCATTCGCAGCCAGTGGCTTGATGACGCCCTTTTCCGTTTCCGAAGGCATCAGCGGCACGTCGCGATAGAAGATGGGTGCTCCTACCGGGTCTTTCGCGGTGGAGAGAGAAACCTCACCGCGCGAAACCGGGCGCGGAGTTTCGCCCGCCTCGAATCCGCTGAGGATGACCTGGGCCGGGCGGGTCACCGAGTGCTTTTTGATCTTCTCCCAGGCAACGGCGTCGGGCCTCCAGGTGTGGGCAGCGGCTTGCTCCGGAGTAAGCTTCGGCAGCTCGTTCGTGGTCGAAATACAGCGCTGGTCGATCGCGCCCATGATCGGGTGCGGACCGGCCGTCTCAAAACTCATCGCGGGCGTGCCGTCGCCAAAGCGGAACTCGATGCGCCAG
>JBAVUB010000104.1:0-9911 GCA_049696575.1 Acidobacteriaceae bacterium
CTTCCCCATTCAGGTACGGCTCGTCTTCTTCTCGTTCTCGCTCGGCCTTTGGCTCGTCTTCACCTTATCCCTGGCAGGTCTTGCGATCTGGCCAGACAAAGGTCTTCCTGGCCAGCTCGGAGCGGAGCGTCTCCTCTCTGTAATATTTCTTCAGGACCTCGTCCTTCGCTCCCAACAAGTCTTAGTGCTGTATCTGGAGCGCCCCGCGACGCAAGAGTGCGCAGTTGCATGCTCTTTGGCGGGGCGCTTCGGATACAGCGACTTGAAGGAAGCCGCCCTCACGGAAGCCTATGTACTTTGCATCGGTCTGAACGGGTGCCGAGGGATGGGGAACAGACTGAATTGGGTTGGATCCGTTTGCCTGAAGGCCGGATGGAGCGGCGCAATAGCTTGCCGAGTGCCGGTGTGGGGGCTGAAGAGACTGGGGTGCGAGGGATTTTGGCCGGATGAGACAAGGAATCCGCGTGCCCGTCGAAGCACGGGCAGAGGCCGAGGATGCGGATAGAGGTTCATGCTGCGCACCGGTCTGGCAGGGGTGGCGAGCGAAGCAGAAGTTGCGCAGCAGAGAGCCGTTCGACCACGCGCATGGTTGCGCCGCAGACTGGGCAGCTCCAGAATGAGTGGGCCTGATCGGCGAAGGGTGATGCCACCGAAGCAGGCATCTTCTCTAAGCCGCTGAGCAGTTGGAAGCACAGGGGCAACAGAGTGGCGCGATTCCTGTTGGCGAGGAATCCGAAGTTGCGGATGCGCACGAATCCTGGCGGAAGGAGATGGAGCAGGAAGCGGCGCAGGAACTCATCGATCGCCAGAGTCATGAGCCGTTTCTTGTTGCCGTGCGCGGAATCGCGCCAACGGAAGGTGACGTTGCCATCGGAGAGAGCGACCAGCCGGGAGTTGGAAATGGCGACGCGATGGGTATAGGCGCCGAGATAGCGCAGCACATGTTCCGGTCCTCCGAAGGGCTTCTTGGAGTAGACGACCCAGTCGTGGCGGAATAGCACCCTCAGCCATGCGGCGAACGTACGCGGTTCGGCGAGTGGCAGGAGGCTGCCGTGGAACTGAAGCTCGCCACGATGGAAGGCGTTGCGGAGTCCAGCGACGAACTTGCCGCGGAAGACGCGGCTGAGCACGCCGATGGGAAGGAAGAAAGAACGCCGGGCGGAGATCCAGTTCGAGTGGTCCGGGGCAAGGCCACCGGCGGCCAGTACGCAGTGGACATGGGGATGAAACTGCAGGCGCTGATTCCAGCTATGGAGCACGCTGAAGAAACCGATCTCGGCTCCGAGATGCCGGGGATCGCGAGCGACTTCAAGCAGGGTCTCGGCGCTGGCATGAAACAGCAGGTTGTAGATCAGCCGCTTGTTCTGTAATGCGAGCGGAGCCAGCTCCCTGGGCAGAGTGAACACCGCATGGACGTAGGGAGTGGGCAGCAGTTCCCGCTCGCGCGCCTGGAGCCAGCGTCGGCGCGCGTTGCCTTGGCAGCGCGGGCAATGTCTATTTCTGCACGAGTTGTAGGAGATCCTGGTCGTATGTCCGCAGCCGGTGCAGCGGTCGCGATGTCCGCCCAGCGCGGCGGTGCGGCAGCGCACGATGGCCAGCAGCACCTTCCGGTGTTGCCAGTTGATCCACCTGCGGCTGTGATCCACAAATGCGTGTCCAGCACAGCGAACAATGTCGGCCATCTCCACGAGAGACCGGTTTTTCAACTGTGCTTGCGTCCTCCCTGTGCAGAGAAGGTGAGCGCATCAAGCGGGCTGGCGGTCGCGCTGAGATGGCGTTGGGAAAGATGCAGGTAGATGGTAGTGACCTCGAGGTCTCGATGGCCAAGCAGGATCTGGATGGTGCGCAGGTCGGCGCCGCCTTCAAGAAGATGGGTCGCGAAACAATGGCGCAAAGTGTGGGGATGGATACGCCGGTTATCGAGGCCGGCGCGTTCGGCAGCGATCTGGCAGGCAGACCAGAGGACCTTGGTGGTGACGGGGTAACTTGCCGTGTGCCAGCGGTTGCCGGGAAAGAGCCACTCCCTGGGCTTGCGCCGTAGTCCGCGCCAGTAGACGCGCAGCTCTTCGAGCAGCTTCGGGCTGAGCATGACATCGCGGTCCTTGCCACCCTTGCCCTCGTGGATGTGAACCACCATCCGCTGGCTGTCTATGTCGTGGACCTTCAGGCGAGCCGCTTCTGCGCGGCGTGCGCCGGTGGCATAAAGCGTCATCAGCAGGATGCGATGAAAGGGTGTATCCGCAGCTTCAATCAGTCGTGCGACTTCTTCCTGACTGAGTACCCCTGGAAGGTGCCGCACCTTCTTCGGATAGGGCGTCTCGGCGATGCTCCAGCCACGCTTCAACACGTGAATGTAGAAAAAGCGCAGCGACGCCAGCCGCAGGATGACCGTGTTCGGGCTGAACTTGAACTGGGTGAACAGAGCCGCCTGATACTTGCGTATGTCCTCCGGACCAAGCTGATCAGGCCGGCGCCGGAAATATCGGCTGAAGTGCTCAACACCGTGCAGGTATGTGCGGATGGTGGTAGCGGCGAAGTTGCGGCGATGCAACTCCTCAAGCATAAGCTGGCGTAGTTGGTTCACAGAGAATCCTCCTTCTCTGCGTCCCAAGCTACCCCGGCAGCCACAAAGGCCGGTTCAACCGCACGCGGAAGCGTCCGCCGCCGTAGCGGCTTCGTTCAAGTCGGCTTCTCGCACTCTTACAGTGATCCCGATGCCGCTCTGGCCGTATCACCGGCTGTACAGACGTTTCGCCTGGGCTGGAATCGAGGAACTTCGTCCGCTTGCGGCGTTGCACTGTTTCCGGTCGTGACGGTGGGCGGACCCTCGACGGTATCGGGCGGTGCTCTCCTGGGGGCTTCGCGCGTCAGCCGTAGTACTGAAAGTGCGCCCAGAATTCAGGCCACGAGGTGCGGAGACCGCGGCAGACATAGACATCATCGTAGGGCATGGTGAAGTTGGCGATGCCCCAGGGATGAGGGAGGTGGGCTGCGACCTGGCACGAGGTGAAATGGCGCTCCAGGGAGGCTGCGTCCATGTTGACGGCGATGATGGTTTGCGGAGGCGGGTCGCCGTAGCCGCGGGCCCAAAGGGAGTTGCTGCCGCTGATGACGCGAGGGAGATGGTACGGGGGACCGTAGAGGTCGATGGCGCCGGCTTCGCCGCTGTCTCCCACGAGGATGGCAAGATGGGCCTGGTCCTCGGGAGGCAAGGAGGAGCGGACGGCGGCGACCGTAGCCACCATTTCAGGCCAGCCGATCTCGGCGCTGAAGTTGCCGCCGAGGGTTGCGTCCGCGATATGCCACCAGGGGGAGTTAATGGGAGCGATGGGAAGGGTGAGCGCCGCGGTGATGAGGCCGCTGAGGGTGAAGGCGATTACGGGGGCGCGGCGGACGCGGGCGGCGCGGGATTGGAGGGTGGAGAGCCAGTGCTCCGTCTGGACGGCTCCGGCGGCGAAGAGGATGGGATAGGCGGGGACAAGGTAGTAGTCGCGGCCGCGCAGAGCGAGGAGAACCAGGAAGGGGACGGCGTACATCCAGCCGAGCGGACGCCAGGGTTTGCCTTCGCGTTTTACGAAGAGGAACCAGAGGCCGGCGAGCCAGAGGGGTACGGTGACGGAGCTGGTGGTTTTCCAAAACTGATTGAGCAGGAAGTTGTCGGCGAGCCCCTGGCCGACGTCGCGGGCGTGGATGCTGTGGAACCACTGGAGCCAGATGAATTGATGATGGATCTGCCAGAGGAAGTTGGGCAGGCAGAGGAGGAAGGCGAGGGCGGCTCCGGCCCAGAACCAGGGAGATTTGAACTGGCGGCGGGCGGGTGTGAAGAGGAGTCCGGCGAGGATGCCGAGGATGAGGAGGCCGAGGGTGTAGCGGGTCATGAGGCCGAGGCCGATGGCGGCGCCGACCGCGAGCCACCAGCGCGGGTTCTGGGTGCGGAAGAGGCGGGCGGCAGAATAGGCGGCGAGGATCCACCAGAGGTAGTCGAGCGAAGAGTAGGACATGAAACCGCCGCTGAACAGGGAGAATCCGCTGATGGCGAAGGCGGCGGCGGCGGTGAGCTGGGCCCAGCGCTGACCACCCATTTCGCGGGCGGTGAGGCCGGTGAAAAGGAACGCGAGCCCTTGGGCGAGGGCTGCAAAGAAGCGGAATCCGCGGAGCGAGTTGCCGAAGAGGATGAGCTCTATGCGGGCGAGGAACGGCGTGAGGGGCGGATAGACGACGTAGCCCCAGGCGAGGTGATGGGCGTTATCGAGGGAGAGCAGCTCGTCGCGGTGGAATCCGTACTGGCCGTTGACCAGAATGTGGAGAAGGGTGAGAGCGGCTCCGCAGAGGAGGAGGAGCCTGGTGTCGCTGAGGGCTGGGGTGGGCTGGGGTTGGGGGGCAGTTTTCGGCGGAACTGTGTTGTTTAACTGCATGGTGCCCTCACGCGTGGGTTGCTCTCAGCTATTGTTACCTGGTGGGTGGCGGGTCTGGATCCCAAACATGAACTGAGTATACACAGTATGCTCACTAGGTCAAGAGCAGTCGCTGCGGTGACGCCGCCAGGAGTGGTCGGGGATGGACCACTGTTGGCGGGCTGACGGGCTTCGGGCTCCTGGCTGTCGGCTGCTTTCCTGCTGATATGCTGGCTGGGTTCCTTTCCAATCTGCCTATTGTGACTTTCGGAGCACCCTGACTGCATGGAAACTCTGGTCGAGCTGGACAACGTCTCGAAATCCTATGAAGCGAAAGCGGCGGTTCGCGATCTGAGTTTGAAGATCGAAGCGGGCAGCATGTTTGGGCTGCTGGGACCGAACGGCGCGGGGAAGACCTCGACGATCCGGATGATGATCGGGATCACGCTGCCGGATGCGGGGAAGGTTTCGCTGTTCGGCCAGCCGTTTGGCGGCCACGCGCTGAAGCGGGTGGGGTATCTGCCGGAAGAGCGCGGGCTGTACAAGAAGATGAAGGTGATTGATCAGCTCGTGTTTCTGGCCGAGCTGCGCGGGTTGGGCGCGCTGGAGGCGAAACGGCGGGCGAAGCTGTGGTGCGAGCGGCTGCAGATCACGGATTCGATCGACAAGCGGACCGAAGAGCTGTCGAAGGGGATGCAGCAGAAGATTCAGTTCATCGCGACGCTGCTGCACGATCCGGAGCTGATCATCATGGACGAGCCGTTTTCGGGGCTGGATCCGGTGAACGCGGTGCTGCTGCAGGACACCTTGCTGGAGCTGAAGAAGCAGGGGAACGCGGTGCTGTTCTCGACGCACCGGATGGATCAGGTGGAGAAGCTGTGCGATTCGATTTGCCTGATCGACAAGGGCGCGGCGGTTTTGGCGGGCGGGATGCGCGAGGTGAAGTCGCGCTACGAGCGGAACCGGGTGATTGTGCAGTTCGAGGGGGACGATGGGTTTTTGCAGCATCCGGCGATTGAGGAATTCAAGAACTATGCGGGGCATGCGGAGATCAAGCTGAAGCCGCACGCGGACGCGCAGGATCTGCTGCGAACCGCGGCGGCAGCGGCGACGATTACGAAATTCGAGCTGGTGGAACCGTCGCTCGAAGAAATCTTTATCGAGACGGTGGGAGGACGCTCCGATGCTTAACGGGATGCTGAGGAACACGCTGCTGATTGCGAAGCGCGAATATCTGGAGCGGATACGGAGCCGGGTGTTCCGGATCACGACGCTGCTGGTGCCGATCGGCATGGGCGGGCTGGCGGTGCTGGGGCAGTTCAGCGGGCGAAAGATGGAGGGCGTGCAGAACATGGCCATCGTCGCCAGCAACCCGGAACTGGCGCAGGAAGTGAAGGCGGCGCTGCAGGATGGCGAGCTGCCTCCGAAGACGGTGGACGTTTATGCGCCGGCGTCCGATGAGGATGTGGCGAAGCTGAACGGCGAGGTTTCTGCGCACCAGATCGGCGGGTATCTGAAGCTGGATCCGGTAGCGGGCCAGGAGCGGCCGGCAGTGACGTGGATTTCGGGGAGCTCGATCAACTTTGTCAGCAAAGCGCAGATGGATGCGGCGGTGAGTTCGGCGCTGATTCGCGAGCAATTGCTGAGGCGTGGAGTGCCGCAGAGCCAGGTCGAAGGCCTGATGAAGGATACGAAGCTGAACACGATGCAGGTGAAGAACGGCACGGTGGTGGAGGCGAATTCGGAGCGGAATTTTCTGGGCGCTTACATCCTGATCATCATTCTGTACGCGTCGGTGCTGATTTACGGGATCAACATTGCGCGATCGGTGGTGGAAGAGAAGACGTCGCGGATTTTTGAGGTGCTGCTGTCGACGGCTTCGTCGGATTCGCTGATGCTCGGCAAGCTGCTGGGTGTCGGCGCGGTGGGCCTGACGCAGATGGCGATCTGGGGCGCGCTGCTGGTGTTCTATGCGGGATCGGCGATGGCGGCTGCGCAGGGGGTTCACGGGCTGGGCTCGCTGGGCATCACGAAGGCGGAGCTGGGATACTTCGGAATCTTCTTCCTGCTGGGATTCTTCCTGTACAGCGGGTTGGCAGCGGCGCTGGGATCGAGCGTGAGCGGCGAACAGGAGGTCCAGCAGTTCAGTTTTATTTTGATTTCGCCGCTGGTGGTGAGCGTGGTGCTGTTGCCGTTTGTGCTGGGGAATCCGAATTCAACGGCAGCGGTGGTGCTGTCGCTGCTGCCGCCGTTCACGCCCATCATTATGTATATGCGGATTTGTTCGCAGACACCGCCGTTTTGGCAGATTGCGCTGTCGATTGCGCTGCTGGCGGGATCAGTGTGGGCGATGGTGTGGCTGGCGGCGCGGATTTACCGGGTGGGCGTGCTGATGTACGGCAAGCGGGCAACGCTGCCGGAGATGATTCGCTGGCTGCGGTACAGCTGAGAGAAGCAGCCAGTAGCCTGTAGCGAAAAGCCAGCTGCTGCTCCGCAACGCAGGGTTCCCACGCCACGCGGCGGAAAATTGGCAACCCGGAGCAGGTATTCTGATCTAAACAGAAGACTCTTGATGGATCCCAGGATGATGAAGAAGCTGGTTGTGTGGCTGGGCTCGCTGCTGGTGGGGGTTGTCACGGCGGCGTGGGCGCCGGCGCAGAGCAATCCTCAAAATTCGGCGGCGAATCCTTATGTGGGCAGCGTGCAGGCGGTGGCGTACTCGGCCGAGCCGAAGGCGCTGTCGCTGGACGACGCGATTCGGCTGGGGATTGAGAACAACCTGGCGCTGACGCTGGCGCGCGAGCAGCAGAAGTCGGCGGACGCAGAGAAGCTGCAGCTGGTGAATGTGCTGCTGCCGGATCTGACGCTGCACGGCGAGACCGGCGTGCATGAGTACAACCTGGAGGCGCTCGGGTTTCACCCATCGCTGCTGCCGGCGTTTTTGCCGCTGCTGCCGCCAGGGACCAGCCCTTCAGCGTTCCACCTGATTACGAAAGTGGACACGACGATCGGGCAGGTGAATTTTTCGCAGGCGCTGTTCAACTGGGCGGGGTATGACGTGTGGCGCGCGTCGCAGGCGCTGCAGAAGGCGGCGTATTACAACGCGCAGTCGTCGCGCGGGCTGGTGGTGCTGAACGTGGGCAACACGTATCTGCAGGCGCTGGCGGCGAAGGCGCAGGCGGATTATGCGCGGGCGCTCGAGAAGACCGATGAGACGGTGTTCCACCAGGCGCACGAGGAGCATCTGGCGGGAACGGCGGCGAACCTGGACGAGCTGCGCGCGAAGGTCCAGCTGCAGAGCCAGCAGCAGGCGGTGATTGCGGCGGAGGACAATTTTGAGAAGGCGAAGATCGCGCTGAATCGGGAGATCGGGCTGGCGCCGGAGCAGGCGATCCAGTTGACGGATTCGGCTCCGTACTCGGAATTGCATCCAATGGATTTGCCGGACGCGCGCAACGAGGCGTACGCAAACCGGCAGGACTACCTGATGCTCAAGCAGGAGCTGATCGTGGCGGACCGGGAGCGGAAGGCGACGACGCATGAGCGCTTTCCGACGCTGACGTTTGGCGGCAACTGGGGCGTGACGGGAATTTCTGGCGGGGTGTATCACGAGACGTTTGCGGCGGTGGGAACGCTGAGCGTACCGATCTTCAAGGAGGCGGAATTTCGCGGGGATCGCGACGTGGCGGCGGCGCAGCTGGATGAGATTCGGTCGCGGCTGGAGGATCTGAAACAGAAGATCGATCAGCAACTGCGGGATAGCCTGTTGGATCTGGAAACGGCGACGGAGACGGTGAGCGTGGCGAAGAGCAATGTTGATCTGGCGACGACGGCGCTGGACCAGACGCAGCAGCGGTTCGAAGCCGGGGTCGCGGATAATCTGCCGGTGGCGGAGGCGCAGTCGACGCTGGCGCAGGCGCAGACGCAGTACGTGAACAGCGTGTATCAGCTCAATGAGTCGCGGCTGGGGCTGGCGCGGAATCTGGGGATCATCGATACGGAGTACAAGCTGTATCTGCAGGGCGGGATGCCGCCAGAGGTGAAGAGCGACAAGGCGGCGGGGGAGCCGAAGGTGCAGTAACAGGTTGCAGGTTGCAGGTTGCAGGTTGCGGGTTACAGGGTACAGGGTGCAGGTACCAGGTTCGGCGTTCGGTTGCCGTCGGGTGGGCGATTCTCCTGCGCAAAATCGGGGTACTATCAGGACATGGCTGTGGTCCACATTTCGGAGGCTGATGCGGTCCGGGATTTCGCCGGTTTGCTGGATCGCGTGCGCGCCGGTGAAGAGGTGGTGATTGGATCCGAAGCTGCACCCGTGGCCATTTTGAAGCCGGCGGGCGAGCCGTATTTGCGGAAGCTGTCGGAGTCGCTTCGCCTGGCGAAAGAGCATGGATCCACGGTCACGCTGGACGGTGAGTTTGGGCGTGACCTGGAAGCGGTCATCAACAGTCATCGTGAGCCGCTGAAGAATCCATGGGATTGATCCTCGACTCAAGCGCCGTTATCACGGCTGAACGCCGAGGAGATGCAGTCGAGAAATTCATCGAGCAGGTGGTTGCGACTTCGGGCGACCAGGAGGCCGCATTGTCCTCAGTGGGGCTCACGGAACTTATCCACGGTATCTACCGCGCGGAGAGTCCCAGGATGCGGCTTCGCCGTGAGGCGTTCATCGGCGAACTGCTGCGCGACCTGACGGTTTACCCCTATACGAGGGAAACAGCCATGCTGGCTGGAAAGATCGACGGCGAACAGCAATCCCAGGGAGTGACCATTCCCTTCGGCGATTTGCTGATTGGAGCGACGGCGTTGTCGCTGGGCTTCTCGATCCTTACGGTCAATTCGCGCCATTTCCGGATGATTCCGAACTTGCAGATTATTCAGCTTTAGAGCGGCGGCGTCCGGTTGCGCATGAACGTGCGATGCTGGATGCGTGGAATCGGTGGCAGTGGTGTATCGCCGTTTGCTGGTGGAGAACCGGGGTCGCGTGGAGCGCGAGCGCAGGCGGCATCTATGGCTGGGATACGGCAAGGTCGCGGATTTTCTGGTTGGAGTAATTGCGGCCGGCGTGCTGGTCCATACGCGCGGCCCTTTTCTTTTGCTGCTAATTCCTCTGGCGGTTTTTGTTGTTCTGGTCGTGGTGCACGACCGCGTGCTTCGACGGCTGGGGCGCTACGAGCGGGTGACGGAGTTCTACGCGCGAGGACTGGCGCGGATCGAAGACCAGTGGGCGGGAATGGGGGAGACGGGCGATCGATTTTTCGACGCGGCGCATCCGTATGCGCGCGATCTGGATTTGTTTGGGAAGGGGTCGCTGTTTGAGCTGTTGTGCACGGCGCGAACGCGGGCGGGCGAAGAGACGCTGGCGCACTGGCTGCTGGCGGCGGCGGGACCAGAGGAGGTGCGTGCGCGGCAAACGGCGGTCACCGAGATGCAGGATCGGGTAAAGCTGCGGGAGCGGCTGTTTACGGCGGGCGAGGATGTGCGGGCGGGGGTGCATCCGGAGGCGCTCGCGGCGTGGGG
>JBAVUB010000105.1:0-3225 GCA_049696575.1 Acidobacteriaceae bacterium
CAGTCCCTCGGCATCTTCGTCCACGAAACCGATCCCAACACTTTCAACGGCGCCTTCACCTTCGCCGGCGCCATCGCGCCCGTCCTCGACGCCAACAACAACCCCACCGGCGCAACCACCACCATCAGCGGCCTCGAACAATATCGCCGCGCCCTCCTCAACCTTTCCGGCGGAACCCCCACAACCTACGCCGTCACCACCGGCGCCGCGCTCGTGCCCGTCACGCAGTGGCAGCTCGCCGCCTACGCCGAAGACACCGTGAAGCTCAGCCGCCGCCTCTCCCTCTCCGGCGGCCTTCGCTACGCCCTCCAAACCGCGCCCTCGAGCTACGCCAACTTCGCCCCCCGCGCCGGACTCGCCTGGGCCCTCGACAAGCGCTCTAAAACCGTCGTCCATCTCCACGCCGGACTCTTCTCCTCCGTCCTCACCGACGCCGTCGCCATCGAAGACGACCGCCTCAACGGCACCCGCCAGACCGAATCCCTTATCTACTCGCCGTCGTTCACCGCCCCGCTCGTCCCCACCAGTCAATCGCTCGACGTCACCACCCTCCGTTCCGCGCCTCCATCCCTGGCCCAGGTCCCTTCCTTCCAGAGTGGCCTCGGCATTGAGCACGATTTCCCCCACCACTGGCACGCCCAGGCCAACTTCTACTCCGGCGAGTCGTGGAACCAGACCCGCTCCCGCAACATCAACGCGCCCGAACTTGCCGCCAGCAACAACGCGCCACCCAACCTCGCCGCCGCCCTCGAAGCGTCCCGCCCCATCGCCCCCAACGAAAACCTCTTCCAGTTCCAAAACACCGGCCACCTCAGCGGCAAAGTCGTCTTCCTCGGCCTCGATCAACACAGCTACAAGCGCTTCGCGTTTTTCCTCGGCTACCTCAATTTCAACTTCACCACCGATGCCCCCGCCAACGCAGGCTTCGCTCAATCCGCCTACAGCAACAAAGGAGAAGCCGCCGCCCCCGACTGGCAAGCCCGCCATCGCCTCTTCTTCTTCGGCAATTACAACCTCCCCGAAAAAGTAACCCTCTCCGCGCAAATGGACGCCCAGTCCGGCGCCCCCTACAACGTCACCACCGGCACTGACGACAACGGCGACGGCGTCTTCAACGACCGCCCCAGCTATGCCTCCGCCCCTGGTCCCGGTGTCTACTCCACCCGCTACGGCCTGCTCTCCACCAACACCATCAATGGCGATGTGCCCCGCAACCTCGGCGCCATGCCCGCTCTCATCCACCTCGATACCAACCTCAGCCGCGCCTGGAAAGTCGGCCACAGCAAGACGGATACCGCCCGCACCCTCACCTTCAACGCCCGCAGCGCCAACCTTCTCAACCACACCAACGCCACCGCCGTCAGCACCATCGTCTCCTCGCCCGACTTCTCGCAAACCATCGCCGCCGAAAGCGCCCGCCGCCTCGAACTCGGCGTCCGCTTCGCCTTCTGATCCTCATCCCCGAAAGGACTCCCCATGCTGCCCCGCAAAGCTCTAGCCTTCGCGACCACCGTACTAGCCCTGTTCCCCATCGCCCTCGCCGCGCAGACCGCCCCCTCCGCACCAACCCTCCCCCTCGCCGGCGTCTACTACCGCTACTGGCCCGAGCAAATCGTCCAGTGGGTTGGCCCCGAGCTCCCCTACACCATGATCGTTCTCGCCGTCGACGACCGCGGCAAGCAGCCCGTCTACGATGTCCAGCTCATTCCCCGCCCCGCCGCCGCACCCGTCCACTACACCAACTCCGCTGAAGAACTGGCCATCATTCAGGCCACCGGCCAGGAAGTCCACCAGGTCCCCATGCAGTTCGACGCCCCCTCCGATCCCGAGAACGGCGCGCAATACCAGCTCCGCTTCAACACCGAAAAAGGCACGCCCGTCGTCTGGCAATTCGTCCTCGGCACCGACGTCTCCGAGCAGGGCAGCGGCCTCTCCCCCGTCCCCGCGCCCATCCCTGTCCTTATGTATCGTGAGCAGGGCGGACTCGCCGGCCAGGGCACCGCCCTCCAGATCGGCGGCGTCACCTCCACCGCCGACGTCTGGAAAGAAATCGCGCAGCCCCCTTATTTCGTCCCCTATCGCGGAGCGCTCTCCACCGGCGTCCACATCCTCACCTTCGCCCCCGTCGACTCCGCCTGGAAATCCACCGCCGACTCCCTCACCGACGCCCACGGCCGCTCGCTCGCCCTCGCCACCACCGCCGACTCCACCACCATGACCGACAAAGGCCTCGACGTCTCCGCGACCTATACCCTCGCCGCCGGAGCCATCACCCGCGTCACCTTCGCGCCCAACGGAGTCAAAGGCAACCACACCCTCACCCTCGACTTCACGCCCGCCCTCGCCCCCGGCAGCCAGAGCACCTTCGACATCATCGTCGGCAAGAAAACAAAAATAGCCGCAGGCTCCGTCCAGGCCTCCGCCGGTCCCAACGTGACAGAATCCTGGACCTTCACCACCCCCGACGCCCTCAAAAACCTCTCCGCCAAAGCCACCGCCTCCCTCCAACCCTGAGCGCCGGCCCGATCGCTAACCTCGATGCGGATTTCGGTCTCCCGCAGGACCGGCTTCCGCATCCGGCCTGTCTGTACAATTCCTCCATTCGCCCGCCGCGATCAGGACACGCGCTGTGAACCTCGCCGTCAATCCGCCGCTTCTGCCGATGCTCGCGAAGCGTGTCGACGAGGTCCCCGCCGCAGGCGACTGGCTCTTCGAGCCTAAGTGGGACGGATTCCGCACCCTCATCTTCAAAGACGGCAACGAAATCCTCCTTCAGAGCCGCGACGAAAAACCCCTCAACCGCTACTTTCCCGAGCTCCTCGATCCGCTCCGCGCTCAGCTGCCGTCCCAGTGCGTCCTCGACGGCGAACTCGTCATCGCGCAGAACGGCCGCCTCGATTTCGACGCACTCCAGCTCCGCATTCACCCCGCCGCCTCGCGCGTCAAGCTGCTCGCCCAGCAATCGCCGGCTTCCTTCGTCTTCTTCGACCTTCTCTGCGAAGGCAAACACGACCTCCGCAGCGAGCCCTTCGAAAAGCGCCGCGCTGCACTGGAATCACTGCTCGTCACAGCCGCGCCGCCCATCCACATCACGCCAGCAACCCGCGATCGCAAAGTGGCCCTCGATTGGTTTCGTCGCTTCGAAGGTGCCGGTCTCGACGGCGTTGTCGCCAAACCCATCGCCGGCGCCTACGAGCCGGACAAGCGCGTGATGCTCAAGATCAA
>JBAVUB010000106.1:0-2230 GCA_049696575.1 Acidobacteriaceae bacterium
ACCATCTACTACACCATCGACGGCACTACGCCCACCACCTCCTCACTCCAATACATCGCGCCGTTTCTGGTCGCGTCCAATCTCACCCTCAACGCCATCGCCACGGCTTCCGGCTACACCAACAGCGCCGTCGGGACCCAAGCCTTCTCCGCCAACATCGCCTCGGGCACCCTGGTCTGGAGCGATGAGTTCACCAATACCGGCGCCGGATCGTCCGCGTACGTCCAACCCAACCCCTCCACCTGGACCTACGACACGGGCACTGACTGCTGCGGCAACAGTGAGTTGGAGACCTACTGCGCATGGGGCTCGACGACCAGTTCCTGCAATCCTTCCAATCCCAACGCATACGTCGGCGCAACAGACGGCTACCTCCACGTCGTCGCGGAGAACCCCTCCGGACCCGTCTACACCTCGGCGCGCCTCAAATCCCAGGGGCTGTTCAGCTTCCAATACGGACGCATCGAAGCCCGCATGATGCTGCCGGAATCCCAGGGTATGTGGCCCGCGTTCTGGCTGCTCGGCAACAACATCACCATCAATCCATGGCCTGCCTGCGGCGAAGCTGACATCATGGAACACATCGACGGCAGCAATCCCCCGATCAACGGCGCCGGCCCCGGCTACGACTGGGTGCAGTCCTCGGTGCACGGCACGAATCTCAACGGCGGCGCGCCTTACACCGCTACAGGATTCTCCGCCGCCGCGTGGCACACCTACGGCATGATCTGGACGAAAGGGCAGGTCCAGTTCTACATCGACAGTCCTACCAATATTTACGAGACCTTCACCCCGACCGGAATCTCCGGCACGTGGCCCTTCGATCAGGGACCGATGTTCATCATCCTGAACCTGGCCGTCGGCGGCACGTGGCCCGGCAATCCCAGTTCCACCGGCCCTTCGCCCACCGTCTTCCCGTCCACCATGCTCGTGGATTACGTGCGCATTTACACCAACTGACCGAAACTGGGCCGCAACGCGGCTACTTCGCCAGGATCCAGCGATCCATAATGGTGTGAACGCACCGCGCGCCGCATAAATGCTGGACGTTGGCCGAGTGCGCCAGGAACCCGTGCCACGGTGTCACCTTGATCACCGGCTGTTCCGGCTCGCCCTCCGCCGGAGACAAAGTCTCCGTCCAGGCCAGCCACCAGTCTTCCGCTTCCTCGCGCTTTTCCTTATTGCACACGTCGCAGTGGAACGTTTCGGCCCACGCCATTGCCACCCACTCCCGCAATAATTTTCCCGGACAGGTAACATATTATCCAGCCGGAACGTCGAACCGGAGCAACTGGAGCCCGCGTGATCTTCTCCCCAGGCACGATGCATCAGCGGCGCCAAACCGGCGTTATGCTCTCGCTCGTCACCCACGCGGCGATCTTCGGCGTGGCCTTCCTGTTCACGCTGCATTGGGGGAAAGTGCGCCCCATCTACCACGAGAGCCGCTGCTGCACCGCCGCTCTCTACTGGACCGGCAACATGGGAAGCACCATGCCCGCCGAATTGGCGGAACACAGCAAGAAGTTGCTGCCGTCGCCCATCCCAGTCCCCAAATCAACGCTGATCGAGAATCCGGTGCACCTGCGCCAGCCCCGCACCCTGCAAAAGGCTGCTCCTGCGCAGAGCCGTCTGGCCCAGTCCGGCAACCCTTCGCCCCAGCAGCAGCAGAGCGCTGGATTCGGCTCCGGTACCCAGGACGCCGAGCCGGCGTTTCCCACCTACTTCCCTCACCCCAGCGTGACGGACCGCTCGCTTCTCCCCGCCGTTGAGCAAAAGATCATCGTCAACGTGACCATCAGTCCCCTCGGCGAAGTCACTGACGAGAAGCTCGTCCAGGGCCTGGGCAACAGTCTCGATCTAATCGTGCTGAACACGGTGAAATCCTGGAAATTCCACCCCGCTACGCTCAACGGAACCGCCGTCGCTTCCGTCGAAGAACTGGTTTTCCCCTTCAATCGAGACTACCCCTCCGACAACGGCTGAACGGCCGACGGCCATTCCGCGAAACTGCTGACGCGGGCCCTTGGGATTGCCCTTTTTTGCGGTGCGCAAGCGCGGGCGTTGCGAACGCGGCTTTCTGATGTATCCTTCGTAGTCGCTTTTCCCCGGCCAATCCAAGGAGAGTATTTCCCGTGCGCCTGTCTCGGACCATCTCTGCTCTGCCATTTGATTCTGTCCTCCGCGTTTTCCTGCTCGCAGCCGCCGCCGGCAGCGTCGCGTTCGCCACGGC
>JBAVUB010000107.1:0-4719 GCA_049696575.1 Acidobacteriaceae bacterium
GAGGGCATGAAGGAGTGGCGGGCGAAGGTGAAGGACCTCGAAGGCCAGTTGCAATCGCTGCTGAAGAACTTCGAATTTCAGATGCGGGAGACGGTGCGGGCGATTGAAGATCGCGCGGCGCAGCAGAAGCTGTCGAAGCAGGCGGAACAGCGCCTCGCGCGGCTGCGGCGGGAGTTTTCTGAGAGCTTCAACACGGCGGTGGTCGCGCAGCATACGGGCGCGGATCGGGGCGATCAGAATGCGCAACCGCACATTGTGCGTCACGTGGCAGAAGGCGATACGGTGCGGCTGCGCAGCCTGGGCAAGACGGCGACGGTGCAGCGGCAGATCGACGACAAGACGTTCGAGGTCGCGGTGGGACCGATGAAGATGCGCGTGGCGCGCGATGACATCGCCGAAGTTGTGACGACCGGGCGCAAACAGACACCGATCGAGTCGGCCCGGCGGAAAGGGATCAGCGTTTCGGTTGCCGAGCCGGAGGTGGCGTCGAGCGAGATCAATGTGATCGGCAAGACGGCCGATGAGGCGCACGATGACGTCGAGAAATTTCTCGATCGCGCGTTTCTGGCGGGGCTGCCGCGCATCCGCATCATTCACGGGACGGGGATGGGGGTGCTGCGGCGGACGCTGCGGGCGTGGCTCAAGGAGCATCCTCAGGTGGCATCGGTGACGGAACCGGGGCAGAACGAGGGTGGGGCGGGGGCGACGGTCGTGCAATTGCGCGAGTAGTCGCCGAGTTGAAGCGCCGAAGGCATCTGCCTGGACGGCAGTCCCTTGACGGAGCCTGGCAAAAAGTTGCACTATCGGCTCGCGAAAGGAAGAAAAAGGCGATGATTCAGGTCATCACGGTGGAACGGGAATACGGCAGCCAGGGCGCGGAATATGCGCACCACCTGGCCCACCGGCTGGGTTGGAGGT
Source organism: Acidobacteriaceae bacterium (assembly GCA_049696575.1). GTDB lineage: Bacteria > Acidobacteriota > Terriglobia > Terriglobales > Acidobacteriaceae > Palsa-343. Next base: position 919 of record JBAVUB010000107.1, read on the forward strand.
TGATTGACAGCTGCCTGGTCGAGGATGTCGCGGGCAAGGCGGGCGTCACGCCGACTCTGGTGAAGCGCTGCGATGAGCGGGTTGACCCGTGGTTCTATCGCTTCGGCAAAGCCATCTGGCTCGGCGGAATTGAGCGGCTGCCGGGAGATCCGGATGTCTTCGACAGCGCGCGGATGGTGGAGTTGGTTCGCGGGTATGTGCAGGAACAGGCCAGCCAAGGCAGCTGCGTGGTGGTGGGCCGCGGCGCCGCCTGTATGCTGGCAAAATCGCCGGGGGCATTTCACGTTTTTGTCTACGCTTCGCTGGCGCGCAAGATTCGCTATGTTCAGGAACACTTTCCAGAGCACGCCAAAGACGCCGAGAGCCAGATTCAGGAGACCGATGGGCGGCGCGCGGAGTACATACGGCGCTTTCACCAGCGCGAGTGGGACGATCGCCGGCTCTACCATCTGATGCTGAATTCGTGCATGGGCATGGATGCGATGGTGGAGGCAACGGTGGAAGCAGCGGGATTGCATGCGGTCGCCGCGGCTGCCGAGCATGCGACCCAAGCGGCTGTCGGCTAGAGCCGAGCGGTTTCCGCAGAGGCCGTCAATTCCAGGATTGGCCGGTACGCCCTTCTTCGGTTTCGTCCCACACCATGGCGTCGAAACGGTGGGTGCCTTTGAAACCGAGCCACTCGTAGAGCGATACGGCTTTGCGATTGGAGGCGGTGACGGTGAGCGTGAGGAGAGTGAAGCCCCGCTTTGCGAGCGAGCGCGCGCATTCGACCATCAGGAGCCGGCCGAGGCCCTGGCCGCGGTACTCCGGCGCTACGCAAATTTGCGTAACGTGGCCGACGTCTTCGCGGACGCGCGAGCAGAGGAGCAGCCCGGCCAGGTCGTCGCTGCCCGGCTGGACGAGGGCGAAGGAGGACTCCGGATCGAAGTAGCCGCAGCCGGGAAAGCGCACGATGTTGTGCAGGAAGCGCTGGGAGCCGGCCGCGGTGCGGTATTGCTCATTGATATGGCTGTCGAGGTGGCCCTGGTACGAAGTCGCAATCAGGCGGGCGGCGGGGCTAAGGTCGGATTCGGCCCAGCGGCGCAGTTCCAGGCCGCGGGGCAGCGCAACCTCCCCGCCGGGTGCGAAGCCAGCTCCGTCGGCCTGGATCGCGTCCGGCGCGGGTTGCAGAGGCCACTCCATAAAGATGCGCTCGTGGATTTCAAATCTTGCGTCCTCGAAGACCCGCTGATGCGCGCCGTGCGGATGAAGCAAAAGCTGCGATTCGATGCGGGAGACGCCGGGCGAGTTCTTCAACATTTCGAAGAGACGCACCAGCAGCTCGTTGCGAATCTCGGTGGCGGAATCGCGCGCGTCGAGCGCGAAGACATCGCCGATGACCGCTTTACGGCCCTCGTAGACGCAGAAGACATAGCCGACGATGCGACCGTTATCGACAGCAACGTATCCGGGGAGCACGCGGGAGTCGAGATACTGCAGTAACAAGTCCGCCGAGCCGCGATAGTCCCAGTGCAGGCGATCGCTCCAGATGCGGCTCTCCTCATCCAGCAGGGGGCGCAGACTGCCCGCGGAGAAATGGCGCAGATCCAACAGCTCGAATTGAAGCGCGGAACCCATCGATGCAGCACTGCCACGGCGCATTTCTATGCGCCCAGGAGGCTCCCTCCCCACCCCATTCAAAAAAACTGCTCACCGGCTGCGGACTGCTGTGCCTGAATTGCCGGCCATGACCTCGTACACAACCAGGTTTTGAGCAGGATAGGTGAAAAGTGGTTCGTACCGCCTGCCCTGCAGCGTTTGACGAAGCTCTGCCGCCGAAGATTCCGGAATTACCAGGAGGTGCTGCCTGTCCGGAATGCCATCCTGCATGGTGCCGCTCGCGAACTGCGGCGCTTTATCCGGAATCCTGGGATCGAGCACCTCGAATTCCAGCCTGACTCCTGGCTTCCAGCCTTTTCTGAGCGCGTAAAAGTCGGCCGCGTTCAGAATGGGCTGGCCGTTCACCGCTACCAGATCGTCGCCGACGAGCCTGCGCAGACCCATCTGTTCGGCGGACGATCCTTCTTTCACATCGTCGACAACGACGCCATGAGGACCGGAACCGGCGCTCAGGGGCGGGTCGCTCACCGTGATGCCAACATCGTAATTCACGGTGCGCTGGTTCCGATAGAAAGAAAGTCCGTACTGTACATCCCTGCGCACGTGCCAAATCGCAACGATTCCTGGCGGGGGGCTGATCTGGTCGAGGATTTGCGCGAGGGGACGCGCGGAATAGGTCATGTCCATCAGGTTGATGTTGCGTTTTGTGTTGGGCAGGGGGCCGATTCCGAAGACGGGGCCGATTCCGAATATGTAGAGGAGGAGGATGACCATGGGCGTCATGGTGGCGATGCGCAGCCGCTTCAGGCCGAAGTGGGCAACGGTAATCAGGATGAAGACGGTTGCCGCGACGCCCACCATACTGGCCGCGACGATGGCGACGCGCGGCGGCACGGCCTCAGGATTGTGCAGGTGCAGCGGCATCAGGAGCACGAACATGGTGAGGATTCCGGTGAGCACGGCGTGCAAGACCAGGAGCCAGGGCTTGAGGCCGCGGCCGCGGATGCGGTTGAGGTAATCGCCGGCGAGAATGGTGAGCGGAGGGACCGCGGGCAGAATGTACCCGGGCAGCTTGGATTCGGAAAAGGAAAAGAAGACGATGGGCACCAGCGCCCACAGCACCAGGAATTCAGGAAAGGCATCGCCTGCGCGTCCGTGGCCGACGTAGAGAATCCTGGCCCGGCGGACGCGCCATTCGTTGAAGGATCCTCCGACCGCATCCACGAAAGCGGTAACTGCGATCACTGCCCAGGGGGTCAATCCGAGCAGCATGACCGGCACGTAATACCAGAAGGGGTGGTAGTGCTCGAATCGATCGGTGGCGAAGCGCTCGAGGTTGTGTTCGAGAAAAAAGATGCGGAGGAAGGCGGGGTTACGCCGCTGGACGGCGATGAACCACGGCAGCACCATGGCGAAATAGAGCGCGATACCGGGCCACCACAGGCTGCGGCGGAACAGGGACCATTCACGGCGCAGGCCGGCGAAGATGCCGATAATCACGAGCGCCATCACTGGGGCGATGGGGCCCTTGGCCAGGGTCGCGGCGCCTACAAAGAAGTAAATGTCGAAGAGCCAGAATTTGCTGTTGGTTTCGTACCAGGCGTACCAGCCGAGCATGCCGATGCAGAAAGGCGCAGCCAGCTGCATGTCGGTGGAGGCGCCGCGGGCAAAGCTGAGAATCGCGGCGCAGGATGCGGTGATGAGCGCCGCGTCGAGCTGTCCTCCATTGCGGAAGCGCCGGATGTGCAGGTAAATGAGGACGACGAGCATGAAAGCGAAGCTGGCCGAGGGCAGACGGGCGGACCAGTCGTGGACGCCAAATTCGCGGAAGGCGAACATGGCGCGCCAGTAGTAGAGGGCCGGCTTTTCCAGCCAGGGATGCGCCCAGAGAACGGGCGTAACGTAATCGCGACGCGTGAGCATCTCGCGCGCCACCTGGGCGTAACGGGGTTCGTCGGCGCCGACCAGGCCGATGCCGTCGCCGCCGAAGATCGGCACGAGACCATAGAAGAGGAAAAAGGCGGTCAGGCCAAACAGGGTTGCGGCTTCGGCGATCTCGCTGATTGCGGGGAAACGGGCTCGCGCCCGGGTGAGCAGGCCAGGCGATCGCGCTGGCGCGCTGCGATCCGGCTGCGCAGGCCCGGGCTCTTCCGGCGTATCAACGGCGTGGCCGGAACCCGACGAGTTCGCGTGGCCCTTAGA
>JBAVUB010000108.1:0-4353 GCA_049696575.1 Acidobacteriaceae bacterium
GAGCAGGTCCGGGAGCGCCATCCTCAATACCGCCGCAAGGCATGATTTCCACGGGGGCCGTAGCTTCGGGCGTCCCCGGTTCGAACGGGATGAGCAGCGCGCGCCTGGCGCCTTCTCTGGCGGACAAGCCCGCCCAAACGGCCCGCATCGGCCTTTCCGCCGGACAGCTTTCGGTCTTCGCGAACAATTCCAGCCTGTCCCAGATCCTCCAGGACATCTCCACCATCAGCGGCATGACCGTCGACGGCCTCGACAAAGACCAGCGCGTTTTCGGCATCTACGGACCCGGCAATCCGCGGGACATCGTATCGGCCTTGCTCGACGACGCCGGGTATAACTTCCTCATGGTCGGCGCCACCAGCGCGGGAACCCCCCAGTCGGTCGTCTTGACTACGCGCAACAACGCGCCACTGACGCCCACGACGCCCAGTGTTTCCTCAGCGCCCGAAGAAGATGACGAGCCGACCGTCAACAACTACCCGCCGGAGCAGGTGTCCCCGCCACCCCGCCCGCCCATGGCTCCCGGCCAGGACTCCAACGGCCAGCCCAACCAGCCACGGTCGCCCCAGGAAATCATCCAGGAGCTGCAACGCATGCGCCAGCAGCAACAGCAGCAGCAGCAAAATCAGCAGGGGCCTCAGTAGAGGCCCCGTTTCCAGCCCCTTTCTCCGCCTTCCATGACCGTAGTAATGCCTCTTTCGGGGTCTGGTGGAGTGCAAGCCCTCTGTTTATCTTTTAGATACCTCGTCTGAGGTCAAGGGCTCCCCCATGCAGAACCGCGGTACTGCTGTCTTCCTGTCTGTCCTCACTGGCCTTGGTTTCTCTCTCATCGCTGGATGCGGCATGGCCAACACCCCTCTCCAGGTGGGCACGTCACTCTCCGGCAACTGGACGTTTGCCCCCAACAATTACGGCGTCGTCCTCAATCTCGGCTTCACCCAGGGCGCGTACGAGACGGTCAGCGCCGTCGCGCGCCTCAACGGAGTTTCGTGCGTCTCCCCCGCCACCGACATCCTGCTCACCGGCTCGGTGGGCGGCGACAATCAGATGACGCTGGTTTCCACCCCCTTCAACGGCACCACCCTGACCCTGCAGGGTCAGGTCACCGCCGACGGCAAAGGGATCGGAGCCGCAACCTGGGCTTTCGCCGGCGGCAACTGCAGCTCGATGGGCAAGGCCGCTGTGACGGCAACCAATTACACCGCCATCGACGGCACCTACACCGGAACCTTTGTCGATGCCTCCAACGATCAGCTGGCCGTCTCGGCGCTCCTCGAACAGACCACCCAGCCGGATCTGAACGGCCAGTTCTCGCTCTCCGGAACGGCCAGCTTCCCAGGCAACAAATGCTTTGTGGAGCAGCCCACCCTGACCACGTCGCTGGTCACAGGCAGCAGCCTCTCGATGTCCTATACGGATACCGCGAGCGGAGCAGTGCTGACCGCCGCAGGCACCTTCAACGGCGCGGCCACCCAGCTCACCATCACCAGCTGGTCGATCACCGGCGGTGCGTGCAACGGGGATTCCGGAACCGGAACGCTGACCGAGCAGCAGCAGAACCTCTAAACCAGGCTACAGGTCGCAGGTTGAAGGTTACAGGTTGCAGGGCACAGATTTGAAGCTTTGCAGGCGCTGCGGCCTAATCCTCGCTTCTGATCGCTGATCGGCTTCCTGAAACCTGTCACCTGTGCCCTGTGCCCGGTGCCCGGTGCCCTGTTTCTGGCCGGGGCCAGCGCGCTTCAATCGTCGTGGAAATGCCGCCGCGCGGCCGAAACTCGCCCTTCACCACCGCCCATACCGGATCGCAGGCCCGCACCACGTCTTCCAGGATGCGGTTCACCACATTCTCCTGAAAAATCCCCAGGCTGCGATAGCAGAAGAGATATTCCTTCCACGATTTCAGTTCGAGACACTGCTCCCGCGGCATGTAGCGCAGCGTGATCACGCCGAAATCCGGAAGCCCGGTCTTCGGGCACACCGAAGTGAACTCCGGATCGTCAATCACAATCTCGTAGCCGGGAAACTGATTGCGCCAGGTCTCAATCGGCGGAAAGTCGAAGTCCAGCCCCGCCTGGGCATGCTTGTCGGTGTAGCGCGGTGCGATCGCCATGATTTCGATTCTACTGGCGTCCCGTGCTCTCGAAGTCCTCAGGGGAGAACCCGAATTCGGCCAACACTTCCTCGTTGGGGATGGGCTTATTCTCCTTGAGCCACGCCTTCGAAGCGGCAACCGCGCGCTCCTCTTCCTCGCTGATCGGCTCATCCTCCAATGGCGCATTGGCAATCGCCCGATCGACCGGATCGAGCATCGCCTCCAGCAGGGCGACGACCGCGGCAACCTGACCGGCGGTCATGCGCTCGATCAGTTCGTGGGCCTGCCGCTCTGGATTGGTTGCGACGGTTGCCATCGGAAACCTCTTCCTCCCATCCTGCGCCGCATCGCCGGATTTATCAATCGTTCACGCGCGCGCACCGGAGTATGCATCCCGGTACCTCGCGAATTTACCTTTTTACGAACCCTAAAGCCTGTCAGGTGTGTCTTATATACTGACTCACGGTTTTACTGAATGACAACAGGGCAGGCAAGGCCACGAACGGCGCGCGTCTGGATCATCACCGCCGTCGCACTCATTCTTGTTTTCTATGGCGTGCACCTCTTAACACGAGGAAGTCTGCCCATCCGTGTCGCTGCCGCCACCATCGGCAATCTCACCAGCACCGAGGCCACCAACGGAAAAGTCGAGCCCCAGCCGCAGGTGAATTTCGAGGCCCATGCCCCGTTTCCCGGGGTCGTCCAGGCGCTCTACGTCCATGAAGGCGACAAAGTCTCCGCCGGCAAGCTGCTTCTCGCTATGGATGATACCGAAGCCAAAGCGCGTGTCGCCTCGGCTCTTGCCGCGCTGAAGGGTGCGCAGGCCGCGTACCAGGCCGCCCAGCATGGAGGAACCCAGGAAGAGCGCATCTCCCTGACCGGCGAGCTCAACAAAGCGCGCATCGATCGCGACCAGGCGCAGCTTGACCTCGACGCGCTGCAGAAACTGCAAGCCTCGGGCGCGGCTTCTCCCAGCGAAATCAGCTCGGCGCAGGCGCGGCTCGCCGCCGATACCAGCGCGATTCAGGTCCTCCAGCAGCGGCAGTCGGATCGCTATGGCTCGGCCGATCTCGCCCACACCCAGGCCACGCTCGACGATGCCCAGGCCGCTTATAACGCTGCCCAGGATGCGCTGCATCACGCGGTCGTTCACGCGCCGTTTGCCGGAACGGTCTATTCGCTGCCGGTTTCGCGCACCGAATACGTCCAGCAGGGCGACCGCCTTCTCTCCATGGCCGACCTGTCGAAGCTCCAGGTGCGCGCGTTTTTTGACGAGCCGGAACTGGGCAAGCTGAGCATCGGCCAGCCGGCCACCATCGTCTGGGATGCCCGCCCGGACGAGCAGTGGCATGGTCACATCAACCACCTGCCCTCCACCATCATCACCTTTGGCACGCGCAACGTCGGCGAGGTGCTGGTGGCCATCGACGATGCCGATGGCGCTCTGCTGCCGGATACCAATGTTCGCGTGACCGTCACCACCGCCAACGTGTCCAACGTCTTACAGGTGCCCCGCGATGCCATGCACTTCGAACAGGGGTCCACGTTCGTCTATCGGAAAGAGGGTAATTCCCTGCATCGGGTCAAGGTGGCCATCGGGATCACCAACCTGAGCAACATCCAGATTGTCAGCGGCCTCAACTCCGGCGACGTCGTGGCGCTCGGCACCACCAACGCCCAGCCGCTCAGCGACGGCGTGCCCGTCAAAGTCATTCAGTAAAGGGGGAGATTTGCGAAGAGCAACACTGCTGGCGGGAGGCCTTTTTTTCCTTTCCGCCGTGATCGGCCCCACGGCTGGCGCTGCCAACCCGGCGCTCCAGGACCTGGACCTCGGCCACGCCGACCGCGCTCTGCAGTCGCTCGGCGCAGCGCTCGCCCGCAACCCCAGCGATGCGGAGGCCCCTAACCTCCGCTGCCGCGTCTTCTACGAAGAGGCCCAGTGGGACCAGGCCATCCCCGACTGTGAAGCCGCGGTCCAGCTCGCGCCCGGCGACAGCAATTACCATCTTTGGCTCGGCCGCGCCTACGGGCAGAAAGCCGATCACGCCTCGTTGGTCTTCGGTTACCCGCTCGCGCGCAAAGTCCGCGCGGAATTCGAGCAGGCCGTCCAGCTTGATGCGCATAACGCCGCTGCGCTCGCCGACCTCGGCGAATTCGACGTCGTGGCGCCCGTCGTTGTCGGGGGCGGCCTCGCCCATGCCGACGCCATCGTGCAGCAGCTCCGCAGCGTCAATCTCTCCGGCGCTCTCGCCCTCGAAGCC
>JBAVUB010000109.1:0-1929 GCA_049696575.1 Acidobacteriaceae bacterium
GGCCATCATCCTCAGTGCCCACGAAGCCCGCGTCCTCGGCGCGCTGATCGAAAAAGAAGCCACCACCCCGGAGTACTATCCGCTCTCCGTCAACGCGCTGGCCAACGCATGCAACCAGAAGAACAACCGCGAGCCGGTGATGCAGCTGGACGAAACCGACATCCGCCGCGCCCTGAACCGCCTCCAGGATCATCAGCTCGTCGCCGCCGTGCGCGACAGCCGCGTCGCCAAATACGAGCACCGCCTTCAGGAAGTCTTCAACTTTACGCGCGGCGAAACCGCTGTCCTCTGCGTGCTCCTGCTCCGCGGACCGCAAACCCCGGGCGAGATCCGCAGCCGCACCGAGCGCATCCATCACTTTGAGGAACTCGACGACGTCCTCGCAGTTCTCGAGAAGCTGGCCCAGCGCGAACCGCCGCTGGTCGCGGCTCTTCCCCGCCAACCCGGATCGCGCGAGATTCGCTACGCCCACCTGCTCTCTGGCGAACCCGTCGTCACCCCTCAGCCCATCGCAGCTACCCCGCAGCCCACCGCACCTACCGCCCAGTACATCGCAGCTACAGAAGACTCGACCCCATCGGCATCGATTTCTTCCGACCACGAGCGCCTCCTTGGGCTCGAAGCCGAAGTCGCAACCCTCCGCCAGGAAGTCGCCGAGCTGAAAGCGCAACTCGCCGCCCTCACCATCGCCCGCTCTTAAACGCCCTTCCAGCCGGGATATACATGCACATGCATGACTCGCGGTATACTGGAGCTATGCGCACGACTGTCGAAATGAAGCCCGAGCATCGCGCCGCGCTCATTGCGATTGCGTCGAGACGGGGGCACAAAGGCTTTTCCAACGTCCTTGCAGAAGCCATCGAAAGCTACCTGTGTGGTGAAGATGAGCGCGCCAGGCGAAAAGCCGCGCTTCTCGCTGTTGGAGGGACCCTGTCAGCCAAAGATGCCGACCACCTCAGACGCGTGTCCCGTGAATTACGGGAGAACTGGCGTTGATCCTCGCCGATACCGATGTCCTCATCGACTACCTCAACGGGGCTTCGCCCGTGTATGAGCAGGTCGCCCACTATATTGACGCTGAGCAACTGGTTACAACCGTCATCACGATCTTTGAATTACTCAGCGGCGCTGATGAAGGCAGGCGCGGCAAGGCGACGAAAGCAGTCGCAGGATCGCTCCCTATTCTCTCGCTCGACTTTGCTTCTGCAGAACGCGCGGCAATGATCCGCCGCCATCTCGACCAGTCCGGAAAGTCCATCGGCATGGCCGACAGCCTCATTGCAGGCATCGCCCTCGCGAGCAACCTACCCCTCCTCACTCGCAATCGAAACCACTTCTCCCGCGTGCCCAACCTCAAGCTCGTCGAAATCCCAAAAGGCTGAACGCTTCGTCTGCGCGGCTCGTTCTGACCGACTCGCGAACGCCCCACTGCTGGCTCCCAACCACCGGCTTGCATTTGTGACTCCCATCACATCCCACCCCCCAGCCTCCCTGCCAACCTATTTCCATGGACATCTCCCAGGCCATGACCACACTCGACTACGACCGCGCGCCGTTTCTCGCCATCTGGGAAACCACGCAAGCCTGTGACCTCACCTGCAAACATTGCCGCGCCTCTGCGCAGCCTCTGGCCCATCCCAGCCAGCTCACCACCGCCGAAGCGAAGAACCTCATCGACCAGATCGCCGACCTCCAGGTTCCGCTCTTCGTTTTCACCGGCGGCGATCCGCTCAAGCGCCCCGACATTTTCGAGCTCATCAGCCATGCCGCCGGTAAGGGCGTTCATGCGGCGCTGACGCCCAGTGCGACGCCGCTCCTCACCCGCGACGCCATCTTCCGCATGAAGGCCTCCGGCCTGTCGCGCCTCGCTGTGAGCCTCGACGGCTCCATTCCCGCCATTCACGACTCCATCCGCGGCATCCCCGGCAC
>JBAVUB010000110.1:0-12587 GCA_049696575.1 Acidobacteriaceae bacterium
TTTGAGGATGGGCAGGCGCAGGCGCTGACGGTGTTCGAGGAGCATCGGGTGACGGATACGATCCAGGCGAGCAAGAGTCCGGCGTTGCCGCCGCATGTGTACAGCGATTTTCCGCAGTATGCGATTGCGAGCGCGGCGAATGTGCTGCTGCTCGATGCGCTGAACACACCGCTGAACGACCAGAAGTATGCGCGCGCGCAGATGATCAAGTATCTGCATACGATTCCGCCAGGGGCGCGGATCGCCGTGTTCACGCTGGGATCGAAGCTGCAGATGATCCGGGGATTCACGACGGATCAGGGCGCGGTGGCGGAAGCGATCAACGGCAAACGGGGCGCGGCGGAGACGTCCCAGATCGTGGATCAGAATGACGTCGAGTCGAGCTCGGGGTTGTCGGAATTTGGCACTGGCGCTGGAATGTCGGCGCAGACCGCGGCGGCGCTCGAATCATTCGGCAAAGAGATGGCGACCTTCACCATCGATGTGCGTAAGCGCATGACGATTGCGGCGCTGGAGCAGCTGGGGCGTTTTCTGAGTACGGTGCCAGGGCGCAAGAATCTGATCTGGTCTACAGGGAGTTTCCCGATCAGCCTCGATCTGGATCCTTCGCAACTGGATGGCGAGAGCCGCGACTATGCGGCGGATATCGCGGCATTGGACGAGTTGCTGGCGCGGGCGCGCGTGGCGGTGTATCCGGTGGATGCGCGGGCGTTGATGATGCTGCCGAATGCGAATCTGGCGCGTGATCCAGCGGGTGGCCAGCGTTTGAGCCTGCAGGGCGCGGCAGCCAGCGGGGTCGCGAACGCAACCGCGCAGCAGGGTTGGTGGGAGTCGCACGTGACGATGCAGCAGGTGGCTACGGAGACAGGAGGAAAGGCGTACTACGACACGAATGCGGTGGGGCAGGCAGTGGCATCGGCGATTGCGGATGGGTCGAACTACTACACGCTGGGGTATGTTCCGGTGAACAAGAATTACAACGGAGGGCTGCGGAAGATCGAGGTGCGGCTGGAGGAGAAGGACTACGAGGTGTCGTATCGGCGCGGGTATGAGGCGGTCGATCCAGCGAAGGTGGACAAGCTGCATGCGGAGAAGCTGAGTCCGGTGACGGGCGGGATGCTGCACGGGGCACTGCCGCTGTCGCAGGTGATTTTCGAGGTGCGTGTGCTGACCGCGGGCGATCCGGCGCTGCATGGAGTGCAACCGGCAGCGGGACCAGCGGGGAAGCCGGAGAAACCGCTGCAGGAGCCGGTGCGGCGGTATATGGTCGACTACTCGATTGATCCGCATCGTCTGGCGTTCGCGGAGTTGCCGGATGGAAAGCGGCGGGCGGAGCTGGAGGTGGCGCAGGCGGTCTACGACGTGGATGGGAAGCGGGTGAACTACAGCGATACGGGGCTCGAAGTGGACCTGACGGCGCAGGAACTTGCGCGGGCGCTGCGGCTGGGGATTCCGGTGCATCAGGAGATTGATTTGCCGGCGGGGGACGTGTATGTGCGGTTGGGGGTGCGGGACGCTACGAGTGGGCGGCTGGGGACGGTGGAGATTCCGATAAGGCAGGGAGTAGGGAGTAGGGATTAACGCGGCCACCGGGAGCCGGGCACCGCGTGCGGGGCGCGTTGCTCAAGGGTGAGAGAATGCGGGCGCTCACGCGCTTTCCCGGGTCTCAGAAGCGAGACCCGGGGCAGCCGGATTTTTCAGAAATTGAGAATCGAAAATCCGGGGCAACTGGCGTTTTTGCGCTAACGGCTGGCGCGCTCGACGGCGTGGTTGACGGTTTCGACGAAGGCGTGCGCTGGACCATCTGGCGGCATGTGGACTTCGCCATGAAGGATGGAGGCGAAGGGGACTTCACTTCCGTAAAGGGCCCTGGTCTTGGCGTGGTCCTGGTTCAGCTCCGCGCCATTGATGGTCGCGCCGATATACGCGCCCTTGGCGTTTGAGTAGCTGAGGATGGAGGCCTTCCATCCTGCCGAGCCGGAGGCCTCGCGGCCCACCGGACCGGCGGCCGCGTCAACGCCGGCGCCGAGTTTGAAGTGGCCGGACTGGAGAGCCTCCATGCCGTTGTGGTCCATGACCATCATGACGTAGCCCTGTTCCTCGCCGCCGATCTGCGCGCCAAAACTGGCGCCGGAAAGCTGGAAGGGAGCGGGCGGGCTCCAGCGGCCGTCACGGAGACGACAGGTGGCGACGCCGTCGCCATGCTGTGCGCCGACGACGAATCCGCCCTTGATCATTTTCGGGATCACGGCGACGCATTTCGCGTCTTTCAGCACCGCGTCGGGAATGCCGGCGGTGGATTGTGGTCCGGTGAGTTGCTGCATGATCTGGCTTGCCTGATCGAGCTCCATGTCCGCCTTCGCCTGGGCGAACGCGGGCACACTGGTGGCGGCCGCCACCATGGCGGCAGCCCAAATTGCGATGGATTTGTTCATGATCTTTTCCTCTCCCTGGGTGGATGGGAATTCTCCCTGGGGAGCCGATGGGGCTCCACGGTACGCGCTTCTGTATGGGATGGGGATTGGGGCCGCGCGGATGCCGGGGAAATGATAGCCGGTAGCCTGTAGCCTGTAGCCCGGAGCTAGCGGCTGCGCGGCGGCTCGTAGAATTGATTGCAGGTATGGAGCAACGGATCAGCATTGTGACGCTTGGGGTTCGGGACCTCGCACGCAGCCGGATATTCTACGAGAGCCTGGGGTGGCGCGCTTCTCGATCCAGTTCGGAGGGCATCGCTTTTTTCCAGACCGGAGGGATGATTCTGGCGCTCTACCCGCGCGCCGAGCTGGCGAAGGATGCCAGTGTTGCTGCGGAGGGGCAGGGATTTTCGGGATTCAGCATTTCGTACAACACACGCACGCGTGCCGAGGTCGATGGGGTTCTGACTGAAGCGAAGGCTGCCGGGGCGAAGATTCTGAAGGCTGCGCAGGAGGCTTTCTGGGGCGGGTATTCGGGTTACTTTGCCGATCCGGATGGCTTTGCGTGGGAGGTGGCGTGGAATCCCTCGTTCCCGATTGCGGAGGATGGGAGCATTCATCTGGCGGGGTGAAGGGACAGGGAGCCGGGAGTTGGTCGCTGTACCCTGCTGCTATGCATATTGGGATTGTTGCGTGTTCGGCGGAAGGAGCGGCTCTTTGCTACCGGACGATTGCGCATGAAGGGGCGCAGCGGATGGGGCTGTACGCGCATCCTCGGATAACGATGGACTCGATTCCCTTCTCCGAATACATGGTGTACATCGATCGCGACGATTGGGCTGGAGTGGGGGAACTGATGCTGCAGTCGGCGGAGACGCTGGCGCAGGCGGGCGCGGGGATCCTGATTTGCCCGGACAACACGATTCACAAGGCGCTGCCGCTGATCGAAGCGCGGTCACCGCGGCCGTGGCTGCACATCGCGGCGGTGGTGGCGGAGGAGGCGGTTCGGCGGGGATTTCATCGGGTCGGGATCACCGGGACGAAATGGCTGGTGACGAGCGAGGTCTATCCGCAACAGCTGACGGGGCGCGGGCTTGCATTTGTTCGGCCGAGCGACACGGAGCGCGAGGAGATCAACCGCATCATCATGGAGGAGTTGGTGTGCGGGGTTTTCAAGCCGGAGGCGGTCGAGTATTTCCAGAAGACCATGGAACGGATGAAGGGCGAGGGGTGCGACGCGGTGGTGCTGGGGTGCACGGAGATTCCGCTGATTATGCATGACGGGAATTCCCCGCTGCCGACGCTGGATTCGACGCGGCTGTTGGCGCGGGCGGCGGTGGAGCAGGCAATAGGGAATAGAAAGGCAGCGGACAGCGGATAGCGGATAGCGTTCAGAAAAACCGAGCCTAAAGCACGGAGCCTGGAGCACAGAGCCAGAGCATGTGGCCAGAGTCAGAGCACGGAGCGCTGTTACAACTCGGGGTTGAGTTCTAAATCTTCGAGGCGGCCGAGTTTGTAGATGGCGATGGAGACGATCCAGGCGAGGGCGAAGATGGCGATGATGCAGTAGCCGAGGACACCGAAGTTGGAGTTCAGGCGGACGATGAATCCCCAGAAGACGCCCTGGAGGTGGAGCTGGCCTCCGAGGAGGCCGAGGGCCTCGATACCTCCGACGACTAATGCAACTACGACGGATACAGATGTGATGGTGAGGTTGTAGTAGAGCTTGCGGATGGGCTTGATGTAGGCCCAGCCGTAGGCGCCGAGCATGAGGATGTTGTCGGTGGTATCGATGAGCGACATGCCGGCGGCGAAGAGCACGGGGAAAACGAGGATCGACCAGAGGGAAAGGCCGCGGGAGGCTTCAGCGGCGGAGATGCCGAGCAGGCCGATTTCGGTGGCGGTGTCGAAGCCGAGTCCGAAGAGCACGCCGAGCGGGTACATGTGCCAGCTGCGGCGGATCATGGCAAAAATGGGGCGGAAGATGCGGGCGAGGAAGCCGCGATTGGCGAGGAGGATGTCGAGGTCCTCGTCAACGTAGGGCTCGCCGCGGCGGACGCGGGTGAAGGTCGAGTAGACGGAGCGAAGGATGACGATGTTGACGATGGCGATGGCGAGGAGGAAGGCGGCGGAGACGGAGGTGCCGATGACGCCGCCGATGTTGCGGTAGTGGTCAATACGCTGCTGGAGGCCGAGGGCGGCGGCGGCGATGAGGAGCGATCCGAGGATGACGATGGTGGAGTGGCCGAGGGAGAACATGAATCCGACGGCGACGGGACGCTTGCCTTCCTGCATGAGCTTGCGGGTGACGTTATCGATGGCCGCGATGTGGTCGGCGTCGACGGCGTGGCGGAGCCCGAAGGAGTAGGCGAGGAAGGCGGTTCCGAGGAGGACGGGGTAGCGGTGGAAGGCGGCGACGGCCCAGAGCCAGGCGGCGGCGTTGATGAGGATGAGGAGCGCGTAGATGCCTGCAACCTTGCCACGGACGTGGTCGGCGTGGTCGTTGAAGAGGTTGCGGAGGGCAGAGGGCATGGCGAGCTCGGGTCCGGGCGGGTGATTTCTTCGGAGGGGACCGAAGCTGGATCAATTCTAGACTGTGCGGCGCTGGGGGGCGTGCGATGGATGTCGCAGACGGTGGGGTGGCGTCGGCACCGCGTCCCACAAAACCAGCTAGCCGTTAAAGATTCTTCTCGGCCGCTTCGCGACCGACTCCCCTAACGGGGGGTCCTTCGACTGCGCGCCGGGAAGTGCGTTTCTCGCTGGGAAGATCTGTGGCAGCGCTCCGCTCAGGATGACAACCTTAAAACAACCGCAAGGTCCTTCGCTTCGCTCAGGATGACAATTCTTTTCTAAACCGGATTCATTCGGTGTTTCGATACGGTTTAGCGGAAGCGGCGGATGCGGAGGGTGTGGCGGCCGGAGCGGTAGAAGCCGGTGACGTAGACGGTGGCGCGACCGGTGGCGGAGAAGATGAGCTGGCGCATGCGCAGCAGGGGCGTTCCTTTGGGAAGGACGAGGAGCTCGGCCATGCGGGGGTCGGCGTCGGTGGCGTCGATTTCTTCGTCGGCGTAAGCGAGCTCGACGCCGCATTCGTGCTCGAGGACGGAGAAGAGGGAAACCTTGTCGAGGGGGGCGTTCATGAGCGCGGGGTATTCCTCTGCGGACCAGTAGCAAACTTCGAGGGCAACGGGCTCATCGGCGGCGAGACGGACGCGCTCGAGGCGTCCGAGGCGGGCGTTGGGCGGCAGGCCAAGGCGGGCGGCAATCTCGTGCTCGCGGTTAACGATCGACGAGGAGACGATTCTGGAGTGGGCGGTGAGGCCGAGGGAGGCCATCTGTTCGGTGTAGCCGAGCAGCTTGTTGAAATGGACTTTGGGCGGGGCGACGAAAGTGCCGGCGCCGTGGCGGCGTTCGACGATGCCGTCGCGGGCCAGCTCAGTGAGGGCGTGGCGGGCGGTCATGAGGCTGACGTTGTGGATGCGGGCGAGCTCGCGCTCGGAAGGAACGGTGTTGCCGGGCTTGAGCTGGCCGGAGTCGATGCGGCGGCGGATGACGTTCTGAATCCTGCGATAAGCCGGTTCGTCGCTGCGCTTTGCCATCGTACTGGAACTTCCGTTGCGGCCGGAATCTGTAGCCGTATCAGCGAGTTGGGCCAGCTGTTTGGTGAACACCATATCAGAACCCGATCGGCAAAATGGGACTGCTATAGCAGTATCGCAGAGCTATAAGCAGACTGCTATAGAGCGGACAATAACACGGGCCGGGCGATCTGTAAACACGACAAGAGGGTGAGCGCATTGAACTGATGAGAGCGCAGGGCCTCTCGCGTTGTTTATGTGCGCCATAAGCCGATCAATCGGGCGCTTCAGTGACTGGATACGGGTCAACAAGGCCGACAGCAAACAGCAAGGGGAAGATTTCCACAGGCAAGCGCAGGGAGCGCCGCTTGACATTTGGAAGCGAGAAGCTATATAGCATTAATCAACGTGCTATATAGCGCGATGCAGACGAGCCAAATTCCCACGACGTTTGTGGCCGCATTAAGGAGAATCCAGTGAACTCGAAAAAGATTTCGGCGTTTGTGTTCGGAGTTGGGTGCGTGCTGGTGCTGGTGCTGTTGCTGAGCGCGCCGCTGACCACGTGGGCGCAGCAGGCGGCCGGCTCGATAACCGGGACGGTGACCGATCCGTCCGGATCGGCCGTGCCGAATGCGAGCGTGACCGCAAGCGATGTGAACCAGGGAACCACGTGGACGACCAAGACTGACGGGGCGGGGATCTACGAGTTTCCGCAGATTCCGGCCGGCAACGTCGAGGTGACGGTGCAGGCGGCAGGATTCGCCCCACAGAAGCGTGCGGCGTTCGCGCTGGTGGTGAACCAGGTGGCGCGGGTGGATTTCGCGCTGGCGGTGGGCAAGGTGAGCGAGACGATCAGCGTGAACGCGGCGCCTCCGCTGCTGCAGACGTCGTCGACGGAAGTGGGGACGGTGCTGAACGCGAACGATGTGACCGCCCTGCCACTGGCGACGAGGGACGTGAACCAGCTGACGCTGCTGGTGCCGGGGGTGGTGAGCCCGAATATTTTCGCTTTTGAGTCGTCGCAGACGACGTTTGGGACGGGGCGGCCGTACGTGAATGGCGCGCGCGAGCAGGACAACAACGCGTCGCTGGACGGCATGGACGTGAATCAGCCGGACAACAACGATGTGGCGTATGTGCCGAGCCCGGACGCGGTGGGCAATTTCAACGTGATTACGAGCAATGCGCCTGCGGATTATGGGAATTACATCGGCGGCGTGATCGTGGAGACGCTGAAGTCGGGGACGAATCAATTCCACGGCAATCTGTTTGAATTCGTGCGCAACACGGCGCTGGACGCGAACTCGTGGCAGGACAAAGCGAACGCCGGTCTGGTGATTCCGAACGTGACATCGACGACGCTGCCGCGGCCGGTGCTGCAGTGGAATGAATTTGGGGGCACGATCGGGGGGCCAATCATCAAAAACAAGCTGTTCTTCTTTGCCGATGAGCAGACGGAGCTGAACAACACTCCGCGGACGGCGCAGACGAACACGGTGTTACCAGCGGCGTTTTTGACGGGGGACCTGGGAGCGCTGTGCACCAGTCAGGGAGCGACGTTTGTGGGCGGGGTTTGCTCGAACACGGCGTACCAGCTGTACAGCCCGGTTTATCTGAGCGGGCCAAACGCCGGGCAGCCGGCACCGGTGGCGTCGCGGCAGCCCTTCCCGAACAACCAGGTGCCGATCAACAGCAAGGTGGCGTCGTCACTGGTGGCGTCGAAGCTGTTCACCACGCAGGAAGAGTCGCCGACGTACTTCACGAGCGGCTACGTGCATTCGTACCAGGGGGACATGAAGATCGACTGGCAGGCCTCGCAGAGCGATCACATCACGGGCCGCTACTCGCAGATGTACACGATCAACACGAGCACGAATGGCATCGATCAGCTGACGCCGAACCTGACGCGCGAATATCCGCTGAAGAACGTTGTGGTGGATTACGCTCGGACAATTTCGCCGACGCTGGTAAATGACGCGCGGGCGGGGATCCAGATTTTCCCGGCCAACGACCAGATCTATGCAAGTCCGGTGAGCGGGAATCTGCCGCAGCAGTTCAATCTGCCGGGGGTGCAGGAGAACATTCTTCCGGCGATGAGCTTTGGGTATACGGGGATCGGGAGCGCGGACGGGGTGGAGATTTTCCACGACACGACGCTTGAGGCGGAAGACGCGCTGACGTGGACGCATGGCAAGCACACGGTCCATGGCGGCTTCGAGTACTACCACTACATGATGAACGACGTGTACGCGGGGAACCAGGGCGCGGCGGGATCGTTCACGTTCAACGGGCAATACACGGGCAGCAACGGGAATTTCGGAAATGCGTTCGCGGACTTCCTGCTGGGGCTGCCGCAGAATGTGCAGCAGGGGGTGCCGTTCAACTTCCACCTGCGGAACAGCCTGGTTGCGGGCTTTGCGCAGGACAATTACCGGGCAACCCACTCGCTGACGCTGAACCTGGGGCTGCGCTACGAGCTGACGACACCGCGCGGCGACAAGACCGCGGGGAACAACGTGAACTTCGACCTGCTGACGGGAACGCCGGAGATCGGGACGAATTACAACACTTACAAGGGGTGGGATAACTGGCAGCCGAGGATTGGCTTTGCGTGGCAACCGGTGGGGCCGAACACGGTTTTCCGCGGCGCGTATGACATTTCCACCTACATGGAAGGCAACGGCGTGAACAACATGGCGGTTGTGAATCCGCCGAACGTGGAACTGCACGACGAAGTGAACAACTCCGGGGCCGGGCTCGAATATCCGGTGACGACGCTGGATCAGGGATACACGCCATTTTCAGCGGCGTGCACGCCGGCGCAGCTGATGGCGTTCGCGCCGGCATGCTTTGCCAGCGGGCAGGCGCATGCGACGGATCCGAACCTGCAGCCTGCGGTCGATCAGCAGTGGAACGTGGCGATCGAGCACCAGTTCAAGGCGAACATGACCGCGACACTGCAATATGTGGGGAACAAGGACGACCACATGTCGGATATTTACCTCTACAACCAGAAGGTGCTCGGCGCCAACAACACCGTTGTTCCCGGACCGTTTATGCAGCCGATCGTGACGGCGGGCGCGCAGGCGCGGTACAACGCGTCGGACGGCATCTCGCGGTACAACGCGCTGGAGGCGGTCTTCGCGCAGAGGAATTACCACGGGCTCGATATGCAGGCTGCGTACACGTGGTCGAAGTGCATGGCGAACTCGCTGGGCTACTTCGGGTCGTACGGCGATGAAGAGGGCGCCGGCGAGTCGCAGACGCAGGCCACGCAGAACTTCTTCCAGAACGAATACAACCCGCTGGGGGATTATGGGCGGTGCACGATCGATACCGCGCAGAACTTCCAGGGATACGGGGTCTACAACCTGCCTTTCGGGCGGGGGAAGGCGATCGCGGGCAATGTGAACCGGGGAGTGGATGCGGTGATTGGGGGCTGGCAGACGGCGCTCGATCTGAGCTTCCGGTCAGGGTTTGCGATCACGCCGTTCGCGGGCGCGTACATGGGCGACGAGAATCCTTTGTCAGCCGCGTCGCTGACGGGGTCGTATCAGCCGAGGCCGGATTGCGTGGCGGGGGTGGCGCGATCGGAATCGATGCAGACGGTGCAGATCGGAAGCAGCATCGGGAGGACGAACCTGAATCCGGGAGCGGTGACCGAGGTGCAGAATTACACGTACGGGAACTGCCAGAACGGCTCGCTGCGCGGGCCCGCGCTCAAGACGGCGGATCTGAATCTGACCAAGCAGTTTCCGGTGACGGAGCGGGTGAATGTGGCGATCGCGGCGCAGTTCGTCAACCTGACGAACACGCCGATCTTCAGCGTGCCGGCGAGTTGGTGGGGCCAGTACAGCTCGTGCGGCGCCTGCAACGGGGTGCGCACGACGGGGTACTACGGCGGTGGCGCGGGGACGACGGGGTTATTCGGTCTGCTGGATGGATCGAATCCTGGGCGGGAGATCGTGCTGTCGGGGAAGATCAACTTTTAGCGAGCGCGGCGGCGGCTTTCGGGCCGTCGCCGCATTTTTGTAGGGCCTCCAATGCCACCCCTGACCGGGTGGCATTTTTTTGTTGGGGATGAGGGCGGTATGTTGGATGGGGACGCGAGGGATATGGGTCGAGAGCGGGCGGAGAGGCCGGTTCTGAGTTCGGCGCAGCTGCGGCGGGAGATCAGCGCGCGGAATCTGACGCGCGGCGGGGGCGCATTTGAAGTTTCGTACGGAGGGTCGCAGAGCGTTATTTACCGGGAGACGGAGGGTGGTCATGGGAATTTTCTGTCGGCTTCGTACGCGCGGATTGTGGCGAACCCGGAGTGGGAGAAGCGGCTGAAAAAGAGCTACACCGCGAGCCGGTTTGTGCCGCGGGCCGGGGATCGGAAGAGGTACGAGCTGGAATGCGCGAGCAGCTCGGATGCGCTGTTGATGAATCTTTTTTGCTATCCGGGGCTGCTGCGGAGCGGGCGATTTTGCGCGTTGCTGGGCGTGGAGACTGGGCTGCGGCCGGAATTTGGGTTTCGGCCTGCGATTCCGCTGCAGAGCGGGCGCAGCGACCGGACAGAGATCGATATGAAGCTGGGCGCGCTGCTGGTGGAGGCGAAGCTGACGGAGGGGGATTTCCAACGCGCGCCGATGCGGCTGCTGACGCGGTATCGGGACCTGGAGGAGGTTTTCTCGGTTGAGGAACTGCCAGTGGCGGATGGGGTGGTGCGGTCGTATCAGCTGATCCGGTGGGTGCTGGCGGCGCATGCGAGCGGGGGATCGTTTCTGGTGCTGTGCGACGGGCGGCGGGGGGATCTGGTCGAGCGGTGGTTCGAGGTGATGCGGGCGGTGGGGGATGCGGCGTTGCGGACGCGGCTGGGGCTGGTGACGTGGCAGGAGCTGGGAGTGGCGCTGCCGGGGCGGGTGCGGCGATTTCTGGAGGAGAAATACGGGATCGGGGAGTGACGGGCGGGATTTTGGTGGAGCTAGTCGGGCTCGAACCGACGACCTCCTCGTTGCGAACGAGGCGCTCTCCCAGACTGAGCTATAGCCCCACAGACTTTTACGATTTTACGGTAGAGCGGGGCGGCACGCCAGTTACGGGCGTGCGCCGACGCGGTTAGCGGGGTTGCGGGATGGCGCTGCGAACGGCGTTGATGAGAGAGGCGCGGAGGGCGGCGAGTTGCAGGGAGGGAACTTCGCCCTGGGCGAATTCGGCGGAACCGCCACCGCGGAGGCCGAGCTGAGTGAGCGCTTCTTTGAGGATGCGGCCGCAGTCAAGGTTGAGGTTGAGGCTGCGCGCGAAGACGAAGGAAACCGGATCGGCCATCTCCGAGCAGAGAAAGATGATGGTGGAAGGCGCGGCGGAAGCAAGGCGGGAGGCGAGGAGGCGGATGTATTCGGGATCGCGATCTTTCCAGGCGCGATCGACGAGGCGCAGGCCGGCGTCGATCTGGACTTCGACGGCGAGACGGGAGGCGTGGTAGTCGGCGAGCTCTTCGCAAAGGCGCTGGCGGTCTTTGGCGGCGGCTTTGGAGTCGGATTTGAGGCGCTCGACAGCGGCTGGGATATCGGCGGCGCCGACGGAAAGCGTGGCGATTGCCTGGCCGAGGATGGCGGCGTCAGCGCGGGCGGCATGGACGGCGCGCAGGCCGCAGACGAACTCGACGCGAAAGCCGCGGCTGACTTTTTCGGTCCCGCGCAGGAGGAGGGAGCCGATTTGGCCGGTGGAGCGGACGTGGGTTCCCCCGCAGGCATTGCGATCGATGCCGGCAATTTCGATGAGGCGAATGTCGCCGGGGCGCTCGGGCAGCTTGCGCAGGACGCCGGAGGCGAGCATGGATTCGGCTTCGGCGCGGGGGACGTTGCGGGCGGAGACGGTGCGGTCCTGGGCGATGATGTCGTTGACAAGGTCCTCGACGTGCTCGAGACGATGGGCGATGGGGCCGCTGGCGAGGTCGATGGTGGAGGCGGTTTCGCCGAGGTGGAAGGAGACGGTGGGAGCGTCGAGCTCGCTGAGGAAGACGGCGGAGAGGAGATGCTGGCCGGTGTGCTGCTGCATGTGGTCGAAGCGGCGGGGCCAGTCGATGTGGCCTTCGACATGAGCGCCGAGGGAGAGCGGCTTGCGGACGAAGTGCCAGACCTGGCCGTGCTCGTCTTCTTCGACGGAATCCACGGGGATGTCGAGGGACGCGCCCGAGGGAGAGACGGCGCGGAGGAGGCCGGTGTCATTGGGCTGGCCGCCGCTGGTGGGGTAGAAGGCGGTGCGGTCGAGGGCGATTTGCCAGACGGATTCACCTCCGGAGCGGGAGAGCTCGCGGACGTCGGCGACGACGGCGGGGAAAGACTTCAGGAAAGAATCTGCGTAATAGAGCCGTTCGGCGACAGGCATTCTCTTACTCCTGGCCCGGCGATTAGGGGATGTCGCTGGGTCAAAAAACGGGGACACTCTGGGGTAGTCCCGATTTAGTGTAGTGCGAGCGCATCCAACTGTCTCGATTATTTGGAGCAATCCACTCTGACATGTTTGTCCTCCTGACCTGGGTCATCTCGCTGGCCAGCATCGCGCTGATGCTGGTGCGGCCGCGCGGTATACCGGAGTGGGTCTGGATTGG
>JBAVUB010000111.1:0-13539 GCA_049696575.1 Acidobacteriaceae bacterium
GGTCGACGGCGAGCTCCAGCCCATCCCCGCTCAACCCGGTTCCGATACGCCTGGCCTCGAAACCCCCGCCATCGTGCCCGCGCATCCCGCCGCAACCGCGCTCGCTCTGCTTCTGGGGCGCATCGCGCAAAGCACTTCCATCCGCATTGCGTCGGCCACCATTCTCGAGCCCGCGTCTGAATACGGCCGCGCCGCCATGGATGAGCTCCACCAGCAGACCGTCAAGCTGCTCAGTTTCCAGGAACTGCCGCGCCAGGTCTACGACACTCAGGTCGCCTTCAACGTCACACCCGCCTTCGGCGACTCGGCAAAGTTCTCGCTCGCGGCCAGCGAATCGCGCATCCGCCGCCACTTCGCTCTGCTTTCCGCCGGACGCCTTCCCGACGTTGGCGTCCAGCTCCTGGCTGCCCCCGTCTTTCATGGCTATGGAATCTCGCTCGCCGTCGAGCTCGGCGCGCCCATTTCTCTCGATCAGATGGAAGCCGCTCTCGCCGGTGAGCATGTTGAAATTGTCACTGCGGATTCCGACCCGCCCACCAATCTCACCGTCGCCGGCCAGGCGAACATCCTCGTCCGCGTGCGCCCGCACAACACCAAAGAGCCGGAAACTACCCGTTTCCGGATCTGGGCAGGCCTCGACAATCTCCGCTTCGCCGTGCTCAACGCCCTCGCCTGCGCCCTGGAGCTCAAGCGCCTCCGCCCCAGCGGCGAAGTCCAGTAGCCGCCGCCCTCACTTGGCCAGCGAAATCGCCTTCTTCCCCGCCAGCCGCTCGCTGATGTGCGCCCCCAGACGATCCGCAAAGCTGCCGTCCGGACCGCCAATCGTGGTATTCAGCAGAACCACAGCGGCGTAATCCCCCTTGGGATTGAAAAACGTATAGGAGCTAAATCCCCCAGTGCCTCCGTTGTGCCAGTACGTGCCCGTGTCGGTGTCGTAGAGCCACGCCAGCGCGATCTTCATTTGCGGCCCCGCGTCGGCCCGCAGCTCATGCTGGTTCCGGATGGCCGAGGCCAGCGTCGCACCAGCCGATCCGCCCCCAGCCTTGACCGACTCCGGATGCAGCTGTGCCTCCAGATACGTCAGCATATCCGCCGCCGTGGAGCGGATTGCCCCAGCTCCTGCCAGCGCATCGAGATCCCATGCGTGCGCAGGCTGGTGGTTGGCGGCGTGACCCTGAATGAATCGCGTCTGCTGCTCGGCGCTCAGCTGTACAACCGTGTCCTTCAGTCCCAGCGGATCCGTCACTTCCTCCTTCAGAAGCGGCGGGTACTTCAGCCCTGCATGCGCTGCCAGCGCCTGGCCCAGTAACCCAAAACCCAGGTTCGAGTAAAGAAACCCTGCGTCCGCCGGCTTCGCGACACCGTGTTTCGCGATAAATGCGTACAGATTGGCAGCCGCATAGTCCGCATAAGGGTTCACCGGATCC
Source organism: Acidobacteriaceae bacterium (assembly GCA_049696575.1). Lineage (GTDB taxonomy): Bacteria > Acidobacteriota > Terriglobia > Terriglobales > Acidobacteriaceae > Palsa-343. The sequence continues at coordinate 1,428 of JBAVUB010000111.1, forward strand.
GCCGGATGAAAGTTATCCGGCATCCTCGGCAGACCCGAGTGCTGCGTCGCCAGATCGAGCAGCGTGATCTCCGCGCCCGCAGGTTTCTCCACCGTTCCCGGCGGCAGCAATGCGCGTACCGGATCGTCGAAATGCACTTTTCCCTGTTGCACCATCTGCGCCAGGATCAGGCCGGTGAACGTCTTGGTGATCGATCCAATTTCAAAAATGGAGTCCGTCTTCGCCGTTCCAAAGCTGAATACGCGGCGCACCCCGTGCTCCACCACTCCGATTGAAACGCCTGCCCCGGTGGACGGCGCAAGCTCGCCCGATTGCAGCGCCTCCGTCAGGTCCTTAGTGAGCACCGCTTGCAGATCCGCCGCCGAAACCGGAGCCAGGGCAGGATCGTACACAGTCGGCGGAATCGGCGCTGCTGACAGAGCGGTCGCCTGGCGCGTGAATCGCAATGGCAGCGCAGCGCCCTGGGTCCACGTGCCGTCCAGGACTTTACCATCCGCCGAGAGCTTGCCCTCCCAGTGGCCCTTGACGCTGGGAACATCGAACGAAAAATCTGGCGCCTTGAAAACCACCTTCGCGCACTCCAGCCCCATCGCTCCCTGGTCGAGCGAATCCGCGCTGCAATATTCCTTGCCGCCTGCATCCGACTTCGCGATCAGCTGCACCCGCAGCATCTGCCCGCCTGCAGCAATCGTCCCCAGCCAGATCCCATCCACCGCCGACGGCTGCGCGGCCGGAACAAACGTGTCGCGGGTGAAATTCAGCGGCTGTGGGCTGCCCTGGTCCCACGTTCCCGCAAGCCCGTCGGCCGTCACCGTTCCCTTCCACGAGCCCTGCACCGCCGGAACCTTAAACGTCAGAGCCGTCCCGTCCAGATGGAAGTCGGCGCAGGGAATGCCCATCGCTCCCTGATCCGTGCTGTCCAGCGTTCCGCTGATCGCCCCCGCCGCATCCACCTTCAAATGCAACTTCACATGCAGCGGCCCCAGCGTTCCCGCATAATCTCCCGCAATGGCGGGCTTTTCCTGCGCCTCCGCACCCGGCAGTGCGCTTGCCCTCAAAGTGAGAAACAGAAGGAACGCGCAGCCTCGCGCGATCCCGCGAATTGCAGAGTATGAAGGGTTGAGTTTCATCTGCGAAGCGCCTTTCTGCCCCTCGGGCCGGCACCCGTAGTAAATCACGTCAGCCGGATTCAGACCCTGACGATCTCAGCGTCCGCGCGCTTTCCGTTAGCCCGCTGCCTCGGCGCAGGTCCCGTCGACTTCCGCACCACCAGCGTCGGCCGCACTGCGTACTCCGCGCCCTTCCCGCCATCCTGCCGGATGCTGTACAGCGCCCGGAACGCCACCCGCGCAATCTCGTCCCGCGACAGCCGCACCGTCGTCAGCGCCGGCTGCGTAAACGCGCTGATCTGAATATCGTCGAAGCCCACAATCGAAATATCCTCCGGCACGCGCAATCCCCGCTCGTGGAGCGCACCCAGCGCGCCAATCGCCGTCATGTCGTTCGAGGCCAGCACCGCGGTCGGCCGTTCCTTCCGCTCCAGCATCCGCGCCATCGCCTGGTGACCGCCATCCACCTGGTGGTTGCCTTCCTCCGTCAGCCCCGCGCCCATCCCCCGGCGCTCGAGGCATCCCGCAAAAGCCTCCCGCCTCACCCGCGCCGAACGCAGCATCATCGGGCCAGAGATGAACGCAATCTTCGTGTGCCCCAGATTCACAATATGTTCCACCGCCGCATCCACCCCCGCGGCATAATCCACCACAATGTTGCTGGTCAGCGCCTCCGCCTTCCCTGTGTCCAGAAACACCAGCGGTATCTCGCGGCTCTGAAACTCCGTAATCAGCCGCGCATCCATCTCCGACGTCATAATCGCCACGCCGTCCACTTTGCGCTGCAGCATGCGTGTCACGCACAGCTCGATCCGCGCCGGATCGTAATTCGTATTCGCCACCAGCACGTCCTGGCCGTGCTGCACCGCGATGTCTTCGAAGCTCTTTACCAGTTCCGGGAAAAACGGATTCGTGATGTCCGAAATGATCAGCCCATACAGGCTGCTGCGCCCCGATCCCAGCGCCCGCGCCCAGGTGTTCGGATAGAACTTCAGCTCCTCAATGGCCCGCTGCACCCGCTCCTTGGTCTCCGGCGTCACCTTGTCCGACCCGTTGATCGTCCGCGACACGGTCGCCGTCGAAACCTTCGCCAGGCGTGCGACTTCCCTGATGTTCATAGTTGTTTTGACGCTGCAACCCGTTATATGCGAATTGCCCACGCGAGGAAAGTGCAAGCCGCGTTCTGACCGTCACAGACCGTCACGGATCGCACCTCGCTTCCTCCATTTTCTTCCCCATATATTTCAGATACGATAGCCGCGATGAAAACGCGGCCCTTCACGCGACTCGCTCTCCCACTTTTCATATTTGTCGCGCTCTCCGCCGCTGCCCAGGCGCCCGAGCGCTGGACTGAAGCCCAGGCCAACGACTGGTACGCTCACCAGCCCTGGCTGGTCGGCAGCGACTACATCCCCTCCTACGCCATCGACCAGCTCGAAATGTGGCAGGCCGATACCTTCAACCCTCAGCGCATCGACACCGAGCTCGGCTGGGCCGAGTCACTCGGCATGAATACCATGCGCGTCTTCCTCCACGACCTCCTCTGGAAGCAGGATGCCGATGGCTTTCGCGACCGCATGGCCACCTTCCTCGGCCTCTGCGCCAAACACCACATCCGCCCCATCTTCGTTCTCTTCGACTCCGTATGGGATCCCGATCCGAAACTCGGCCCGCAGCATCCGCCCATCCCCGGCGTCCACAATTCCGGCTGGGTGCAGAGCCCCGGACGCACCGCCCTCGCCGATCCCGCCCAGTATCCGCGCCTCGAAGCGTATGTCACCGGCGTCATCGGCGCCTTCGCGAACGACCCCCGCGTGCTCGCTTGGGATCTCTGGAACGAGCCCGACAACGGCAACGATCCCTCCTACGTCGCCGGCGAGCTCACCAACAAACAGGCTCTCGTCAAAAAACTCCTGCCCGAAGTTTTCGCCTGGGCTCGCTCCGCGCATCCTACACAACCGCTCACCAGTGGACTCTGGCAGGGTGACTGGACCTCCCTCAAAACCCTCACCGCCATCCAGCGCACGCAGGTTGAGGACTCCGACATTCTCTCCTTCCACAATTACGGCTGGCCTGAGGATTTCTTAGCCCACGTCCTCCTCCTCGAGCCGTACCACCGTCCCATCCTCTGCACCGAGTACATGGCGCGCGGCTACGGCAGCACCTTCGACACCATCCTGCCCCTCGCGCTCAAATATCGCGTCGCCGCCATCAACTGGGGCTTCGCCCAGGGCAAAACCCAAACCTGGTATCCATGGGATTCGTGGACACGCCCCTACACACTCCAGCAACCCGCCGTCTGGCACCACGACATCTTCACCCCCGACGGCAAACCCTACCGCCAGTATGAAGTCGACTTGATCCGCGCCCTCACCTCGGCCACCAACGGCCCGGCAAAATCCACGCCGCCGCAGTGATTCCGGATTCTCAGCAATCGCCCACGAAGAGCAAAACCTCGCTGGTTGCCACCAGGTTCACCCCACAGCAAGAAGCTTAGACTCACAATGTGCCTGCCGATACGACTAACTGCCGGACTTCAACTCCTTCGTAATGTCTCCCGGACCAAAATGGCACCACTCTCCCCGAAACGCCACTCCCCGGCCAGGTTCACCCCATAGCAAGCAGCTAAAGCTTTTTCTCCTCCCGCCGTCAATGGCCCTGATCCTGTGCTTCGTGACGAAGGTACCGCGGTTCGACACCCCCGATCCATTTTGGAACGCCGCAGTGTCTAACTCTGCTCGTGCCGACTCGTCCCGGTATCGCCGGAATGAGAGTCCGGACGACGCCCACCCAACCTAAAACCAGAATCCTTCCCCAATCCGCCTTCATCGAAACAAAAGCGACGGGAGGCGAAGACATGGCCGCTTATTGCTTGTGCTGCGGAGCAGAAATTACCTTGAAAGCGGAAGCGTGTTCCGTCTGTGGCACGCCTCGCCACGGAATGACGAGACCCGATCCAGCGCCGGATGACCGCCAACCATCCCCGCAGCAAGTCCGGCCCGAGTTTTCCCGTGAGTTGAGGAAGCCCAAAGGCATCGCAGGCTAAAAGATCACAGGAGAGTCCATGAAAGTCGCCGCTCTGATCTGCCGTCTGCTTCTCGGGCTGGTGTTCCTCGTCTTCGGATTGAATAAGCTCTACCCGTTTATGCACGCGTCCATGCCGCCCGGCGATGCTGGCGCCTGGTCCCTTCTCATGGTCAACCACCACTGGATGACGGTCATTGGCGTCTTCGAATCCATCGGCGGCCTCTTCCTGCTCTCGGGCAGATTCGTCCCGCTCGGCCTGGTGTTCCTCGGCCCCGTCTGCGTCAATATCCTGCTCTTCGGATTTCTTTTTGCCCCCGTGGCCATCGGTTCCGGTAGCGTCGTGGCCCTCCTTGAGATTTTCCTGATCTACGCCTACCGCGGCTACTTCGCACCCCTCTTCACAGCGAAAGCCCAGGTCTCCTGATCCCGAAGCCTCTCGTTGGGGGCGCTGTTGTTCGGGATGCGCCCGAGCAATTCGTTCAGGTTTGTCGTGGTCGGTTCGCCGACCACCAGTCAACGCAGGTTCCTTTTCATCGGACGCCTTTCCCCTCTTCCACCGAAAAAATCCGATCCACTCCCGGCAGTACCACCTTCTCCACCGCCCCATCCGGCCAGTGAATCTCCACCTCATCCACCTTCGTCGCATCCCCCAGCCCAAAATGTACCCGCGGATCGTTCGACGACAAATAACTCCCCCCGCTCAGCACATCGCCCCGCTGCCGCAACCCGCCCGCCGTCAAATAAACCGTCGCCCCCACAGCATCCCGCGGACTCTTCGGTCCACCCACCAGCTTCAACTCCACCCAGTGATGATGATCCGGGTTCACATTCCGCTCCAGCACCGGAACCCCATCCATATTGTTCATCACCACATCGATCTTCCCGTCGTTGAACAGATCCCCGAACGCCGCCCCGCGTCCCACCACCACCACCGCCAGCCCTGTTCCCTCCACTGTCGGCACCAGCGCAAACTTCCCGTTCTTCTCGTTGTGGAACAGCAGCGGCCGCTGCGCATACGTCGTCCCCCACTCCGGGTGCTGATCCACCACCGGGTACACGTGCCCGTTCGTGATGAACAAATCCTTCCATCCATCGTTGTCGTAATCCAGAAACCCATCCGCAAAGCTCACAAATGGAATCGTCGCCGCCGCCACCCCCGACGAATAACTCACATCTGTAAAATTCCCCTTGCCGTCGTTGTTGAAGACGATGCAGTAGTCGTCGGCGAACGTCGTGCTCACAATCGACTCGTGCCCATTGTTCTCGTAATCGCCCGCGGCCAGCCCCATGTTCGCCGCCTCGCGCCCATCGGCGTTCAGCGCAAACCCGCTCAGATAGCTGTCGTCCTCAAACGTCCCGTCCCCCTTGTTGATGTAGAGATAATTCGGCGTCGAGTCGTCCGCCACAATCAAATCCGGCTTCCCATCGTTGTTCACATCCACAAACAGCGCGCCCAGTCCGTAATACCCGGCCTTGTTGTCGACGCCCAGCTTCTCGCTGACGTCCGTAAACGTCCCATCGCTGTTTTGATGGAACAAATGATCCCGCTCCCCCGGCAATCCCCGCGGCCCGCACATCGTCTCTACTCCGCGATACACGCAGTTCGCGTAGTTCACCGTCCGCGATCCCGACACCGGCGGATGCACAAAATCGAACGCGATGTATCCCGCCACAAATAAATCCAGCCGCCCATCGCCGTCGTAGTCGCCAAACGTCGCGCCCGTTGACCACGTCCCCAGCGCCACTCCCGCCCTCTCCGCCACATCCGTAAACGTCCCGTTGTGATTGTTGTGGTACAGACGATTCTTCCCATAATTCGTCACGTACAAATCCGGCCAGCCATCGTTGTCGTAATCCGCCACCGCGCACCCGTAGCCCCAGCGCTCGTTGGCCACTCCCGCCTTCTCCGTCACATCGGTAAACGTTCCGTCGTGGTTGTTATGAAATAAAGCCGCGTGCGGAGCCGCCGCCTTCCCGTTCATCGCGTCCAGCGTTGACCCATTCACCAGATAAATGTCCAGCCACCCATCGTTGTCGTAGTCGATCAGGCACACCCCCGGCCCCTTCGCCTCCACGATGTACGGCTTGTCCGGCGTCCCTGACGTGTGATGCCAGCTCGTCAGCCCCGCCGCCTTCGCAATATCCTCGAACACCACCGGCCCCGTCTTCACAAACCCGCCCGCCGTAATGATCCGATGCTGCGCGTCGTACTCCGCCTGATGCTGTTCCCCGCTAGCCATCCCAACGCCATGCTGCGCTGCACCCGGCGCCTGCTGCCCGCGCACCACCGTGACTCCGGCCAATGCCGCCAGTATCCCCGCTCCACAACATCCATGCACAACCCATCCTGCCCGGCCCACGCGTCCGATCCCTCTCACTCGCTGTTCCCTTCTCTCTCAGAAATCCGTATCCATTGTCGCTGGTTCGAAGACTCGCCGAAAAGGGAGGGCGAAATCGCGCGCCAAAAAAACAAGGCTCCCCGCGTTTACCTCGCACGGGGAGCCCTGGTGGCCTGCTGATTCTGTCGCCGGCTTCTATCTGTAATCGTGTCCGTGGTCGTATCCGTCGTCGACGGGAGCCAGCGCGACGCCGCGGAACGCTTCGCCGGCCCGCGCCGAACGAATCGTTACGAACCTATCGAGCCAGCCGCTGGCTGCTGGCGCAGTGGCGGTGATGAGATCGGTCACCTTCACCAGCTTGTTAGGATCCGCCCCGTTGTCCCCGTTTTGGCTGATCGTGGATGTGATCGCGTAAATCGTCGCCGTGCCATCGCGGTGGACCTCGCCGGTGATGTTGCGGCAGCCGCCCGTCGCAGGCTCGATCGACGCGGGATAGTTCGCGACGCTGTAGGGCACGCCAAGATTCAGTCCATTCTGGATCACGTATTCCCGTACCCACGTTGGGCTCCCGCTCGCCGATGTCGTCAGCACCCATTTCTGGAGGCCGGCCGTCGCCAGCGTACCGGCATCGGCAACGTTTACCTGTCCATTGATCACCTCATTGGGCGTGTAGATCAGGTCGCCCTCGTCACAAACGTACAGGGTCGTTGCGTTGGCGAACCAGATCCCGAAAGGATAGTCGCCCCCGGGGCTGTTCGTGCTCGCGGCGGTGTCCGGGAATCCAGGGAGAATCGTGTAAGGCTCGTTGACCAGCCCGCCCGAGGGGGCGCTGTCTGGAGTTGGCAGTACCCCCGGAGTACCCAGCTGATAGACGGTGTTGATGCCGTTCCCCCCGCTGCCCTTAGCGACATACAGCGTGTCGTCGAAAATCGTCATGCCGCGGAAGTTGGTGTCCTTGCCCGGCTTGTCTCCCGAGAACACGAAATAGGAAATCATGTTATTGTCCGGCGGCACCAGCGGCGCCGCGCCTGGATAGAACAGCTCGGCGCCCGTCGCGTGCGAAAGATTGAAGCCCAGCTGCGTCTCCGGCACCTGCTTCTTTGACAGCCCGCCGTTGTTGTCGTTCCCCACCGAGTAATACAGCCAGTTGTCCCCCTTCATCACAGCGCGGGAGTTGTCGCCGCTGTAGGCGTCGCCGTCGGTGTAGAAAATGTGGCCCCACGCATCCACCTCGGCGATGGAGCGGTAGTACGCCGTCGGGCTGGCCGCGCCGGTGTAGCTCGCCACCGCCGGATTCGTTGCGTCACAGAGTCCCGGCGTACTCGAGGCCGAGACGTCGAGCAGGTTCGGCGCTGTCAGTGACCACGGGCCCTCGTTCGTGCCCTGCGTCAGAATGTTGGTCCTCGCGTCCAGCGTGAGAGTGGGGCAGCCGGGCCCGCCGCGGTAGCCCATAAAGGTCAGGCTCCTGCCGTCCGTTGACCGATTCAAAGCCAGCTCGGATTTCGAACTGAAGCTGGTTACGATCTCGTCCCCCGGAACGTGCAGCGCGCCCAGCAACCAACCATCGGTGCTCAGGTCCCAAAGCACGATCGGCGAGGAGACGCCAAAGTTCCCATCGGTGTTGGCGTTGTTCCACACGTTGTGCGTGTCGTTCAGATTCGGCGCTTCGCCGTTATCGCTCGCATAACCGCAGCTCACCGTCACCGCCGTGGTGGTCGCGGACGCCGTTTGGTCGGCCGGGAGCAGCGGCACATTCACCGTGGCCGCGGTCGGGTTGGTCACCGGCCCCGTGTTCAAACAGCCGGGCGGTAATACCTCGCCGAGCGTGACGGTGTCCGCATGGCCAGCGTAAACTGTGCCGCTGAGAACGATACTGCCAGGCACAAATCCGCGGAACTCCCGATGGTGGTAACCGAAATCGTAGGGGCGATCGTATCCCTGAGCTTTTCCTGTGGCGGCAAATGACCCCAGCGCCACGACCGTTGCGAGAGCCGCGGCAAAGGTCATCGGAACTTGACTCTTCATGTTGACTGAACCTCCTCGTCCTCGGGGCAGGGCGGAAGTATAGGCCAGCCACGCCACATCTCTTTGATCGCAACATCAATAAGTCATGAATACGATTCCACCGGCACTTTCGCTGACCTGTTTGAGGGACCGCTGGTGGTTTCGATACCCAGAAAGCCCGCCTCCGGGCCTCGCCGGCTCTTGTGCCTCGTCGGGGAGATTCTCGCGTTACCATAAATCCGAATGTCCCTGCGCCGAATCACCCTCCTCGCGATCGCCCTCCTCTGCGCCGCGCCCGCGCCGCTCCTCTACGCCCAGGCCCCTCCGCCGGCCGTCCACGTCCCCACCGCCACCCTCGATGCCTACGTTGGCCAGTATCGCGACCAAAAGGAGCCCGACGACGTCCTCTCCGTCTTCCGCGATGGCGATCGCCTCTATATCGAGGGCCCCCGCACCCCCCGCATCGACCTCACCGCGGAATCCACTACCAGCTTCAAGCCCAGCTTCGACGCCCACTACATCTTTCTCGCCGATCCCGCCGGCCGCGTCACCGGCTTCCACTTCACCGGCCCCGAAGACGACCTCTTCGACAAAATCTCTTCCCAGCCCGAACCCAACCACTTCCGCCCCTACGCCCGCCAGGACGTCATGATCCCCATGCGCGACGGCGTCAAACTCCACGCCATCGTCTTCCATCCCACCGATACCCGCGAACCCCTCCCCTTTCTCCTCGATCGCAGCCCCTACGGCATCGAATGGGACAACCCCGGCCAAATGGTTGCCTCCCACCCCGACCTTGCCCGCAGCGGCTACATCTTCGTCTATGAAAGTATCCGTGGCCGTTACAAATCCCAGGGCACGTTTGTCATGATGCGCCCGCTCGCCGACCACCACGATCCCAGCGCCATCGACGAATCGACTGACACCTACGACACCGTCGCCTGGCTCCTCAAACACATCCCCCGCAACAACGGCCGCGTCGGAGTGGTCGGCGTCTCCTACCCCGGCTTCCTCACCGCCGAGGCCGGCATCGATCCCCATCCCGCCATCCGCGCCATCTCCCCCCAGGCCCCCATGACCGACGTCTGGCTCGGCGATGACTTTTTCCACAACGGCGCCTTCCGCCAAACCTACGGCTACGACTACGTCCTCGGCGTGGAGGCTGGCAAAGATTCCCCCCTCGGCGATCCTGACGAGTACACCACCCTCCTCAAATACGGCTCCTTCGCCGCCGCCATCAAAGCGCCCAATGCAATGTCCGGCAATGCCCTCGACCCGACAGCCCCCAAATCGGAGAGTCAACCGACGTCCCAACTCCTCCCCACCTGGCAGTCCTTCCTCGACCATCCCGCTTACGACGACTTCTGGCGATTCCGCGCCGTCCAGGTCCACCTCACCACCGTCGCCGTCCCCACTTTGGAAGTCGGCGGCTGGTGGGATCAGGAGGACCTCTGGGGACCGCAGGCCGAATACGCCGCCCTCCAGCCCCACAGCCAGCCTTCCGATCCTGCGCATCGCGTCTACATGGTTCTCGGTCCCTGGCGTCATGGCGGTTGGGGGCAGACCACCCGCCATCTCGGCGCCCTCAACTTCGGCGAAGCCGTCGGCGACGAATTCCGTCAGAACATCGAAGCCCCCTTCTTCGCCTACTACCTCAAAGACCAGCCCGGCTTCAGCCTCATCAACACCGCTACGTATCAAACCGGCACCGACCGCTGGATGTATTACTCCCAGTGGCCGCCCAAAAATGTAACAACGCGTGATCTATATATGGGCCCCGACGGCTCCCTCAGTTTTGAGAAGCCCGCCGACCCCAATGCCTTCCGGGCGTACACATCCGATCCCGCTAACCCTGTCCCCTACCGCCGCCGCCCTGTCGAAGGCACCTACAACCCCGGCTCCCACTGGTACACCTGGCTCGTCCAGGATCAGCGCCCCTACGACTCCAGCCTGCCCGACGGCCGGAAGGACGTCGCGACTTTCACCACTCCGCCCCTCGACCACGACCTCACCATTACCGGCAACGTCGAGGCTGACCTCATCGCGTCCACCTCTGGAACCGACAGCGACTGGGTCGTCAAGCTCATCGACGTCTTCCCGGAGGACGCCGAAAAGACTGCTGCACGCAGTGCCCTGCGCATCGATCCCGGCCCCAACGCCCAGCCCGCCGGCTACGAGCTCATGATCGCCGATGAAATCTTCCGCGGCCGTTACCGCACCAGTTTCTCCCAACCCGAACCCATCCCCGCGAACACACCGGAGGAATACAAATTCTCCCTCCACGCCGCCGACCACGTCTTCCTTAAAGGACACCGCATCATGGTTCAGGTCCAGAGCACGTGGTTCCCCCTCTACGACCGCAACCCCCAAACCTTCGTCCCCAGCATCATGACCGCCCAGCCCGCCGACTACCAATCCGCCGAACAGCACATCTACGCCGCCTCCCACATCGAGCTCCCCATCCCGCAATGACAGCGAACGCAGAGCCACCCTGCGGGATCAACCGGGCGCACGTACCATCCATGCTGGAGTTTCGTGCCATGGATCTATGGATATAATGACTCCTCGATAAGGACTTGCTTCATGAACGCCGTAACCAGGCCACTCCTCACGACCGATCCATCGAAGATTGTGACCCCGGCGGCGTGGCTGGCGATTGTCACCACCGTGGCAACCATCCTGCTGCTGGCAAGCCTGCATGTCCTGAGCCCGCAATTTGACCCATCCTGGCGCATGGTGAGCGAGTATGCGTTCGGTCACTATGGCTGGGTGCTCTCGCTGATGTTTCTGTCCTGGGCCATCGGCACCTGGTCGTTGGCCGTCGCGATTCGGTCGCAGCTTGTGACCACTGCCGGCAACGTGGGTTTGTGGTTTCTGATAATTGCCGGCATTGGCGAGGCGATGGCTTCCATTTTCGACGTTACTCACGAGACCGGGCACGGAATCGCCGGACTACTCGGAGTTCTCGGCTTTCCCGTTGCGGCCCTGCTGCTCAGCACTAGTCTTGGCCGTAACCACGCGTGGCATTCCTCCAGAAAGATGCTTCTCTGGTTCGCGAACCTCAGCTGGATCAGTGTCGTCCTGCTGGTGATCCTGCTGGCGATCATGACGATGCAATTCGCTCGTGCCAACGGTGGCCATCTTCCCCAGCACGCCCCGAAATCGTTGCCGCCCGGAGTTCTCGGACTGGACGGATGGGCGGACCGTCTGATCATTCTGTCCAACTGCGCCTGGGTCCTCCTCGCAGCCGGGCAGGCGATCAAACTCCACCGAAAGACAGGTCGTCTGGCATCAGTGCAGGCCTGAGAATTCCTTTCCGTTCGGCGGGTGGCCCGTGCGACCCCGATTCTGGCTTGAGCGGGCATTTGCAGCACCGCAGATTCCAACCTCTCGCAACTTCGCGCTCCTCCTGATCCCCTGAATAGCCCTGTCACCCCTCATGCGCCAGGTTCACCCCACAGCAAGAAGCGTAGCCTCAAATCATCCGCGACCCGTATAACCAAATGCCGGTCTTCAAACCCTTGGTAATGCCTCCGAACCAAAACGGCACTCCTCCCGAGCACCGTTCCCGCACCCTCCGCTGTGGTAAACCCGCGGCAACCGTATCGCGGCAACCGTATCGCACAGTGCGCG
>JBAVUB010000112.1:0-6582 GCA_049696575.1 Acidobacteriaceae bacterium
GAGCTGGCGGGAGCGTTCAATCTGACGGCGCCCACTCCGGTGACGAACGCGACGTTTACACGGGCGCTGGCTGCGGCGGTGCTTCGGCCTGCGCTGCTGCCGGTGCCGGCGGGCATGCTGCGGATGATTTTTGGCGAGATGGCGGATGCGACGCTGCTCGCTTCGCAACGAGCATTACCGCGCAGGTTGGCCGACGCGGGGTTCCGGTTTGAAGACGAGGAGATCGGGACGGCGCTCCGGGCTCTGCTAGGCTGAAGAGCGATGAAGATGGCGCCGCCCAGCCCTCAACCGAGAAGACGGGGGAATTGGGGACCCCGAAATGCATGGGCTGCGGCCGCATCGGGATGGCTGGTTTTGCTCGCCGGGTGCGGGGTGGCGTCGAATCCGCAACCGCCCACGCTGTGGCTGCCCGCGCCGGTGAAGGACCTGACGGCGACGCGCGTGGGGGATGAAGTTCACCTGCACTGGACGATGCCCAAAGAGACAACCGATAAGGTGACGCTGAAGGGGGATCAGCGGGCGCATTTCTGCTGGGAGAGTGAAGCGTCACCGGCGGCGAAGCCTGCGGCCTCGGGAAAAGCGGGGGCTGGCAAGGCGGCAAAGCAGGCGCCGAAGATGGGGCCGGATCCCTGCCAGGCTCTGGCGGATGGGATGTTTCCGCCGGAAAAGGCCGCGGACTTTACGGTGAAGATGCCCGCGGATTTCGTTGCGGGTGTGCCGCGGGCTGTGGCGTTCTTTGTTGAGTTGCAGAATCACGCAGGGAAAACGGCGGGACCGTCGAATGCGGCTTGGGTAGCGACGGGTGTGGCTCCAGCGGGTGTGACGGGGCTGCGCCTCGAGACGCGGGCTGCAGGAGTGGTGCTGCACTGGGACGAGGCAGGTCCGCAGGCGCGGATGGTGCTGCGGATTCATCGGACCCTGGTACCGCGTCCGGCTGCGGAGAAGCCGAACGCGGCGAACGGGTCTCCTCCGCCGGAGCAGCAGGTGCTGGAAGTGGATCTGGACAAGGCGGATCCGGGCGTGGCTCTGGATCACGACGCCGCGCTCGATCACGCATGGAAGTATTGGGCGGAGCGGGTGCTGAAGGTGGAGATCGACCAGCACGCGCTGGAGATTGCCGGGCCGCCGTCGCCGACGGTGACGATTGACGCGAAGGATGTGTTCCCGCCGTCGGTTCCAGCGGAAGTGGCGGCCGTGGCCGATGCGCAGGCGCGCGCCATCGATCTGTCATGGACGCCCGACACAGATACCGATCTGGCAGGCTACGTGGTGTACCGTCGCGATGTCACGGCGGGAACGGCGATGGAGCGGCTTTCAGGGAAAGCGCTGGTAGTGCCGCCGTCGTTCGGAGATACAGCAGTGGTCGCGGGGCATCGCTACGCGTATGCGGTGAGCGCGGTGGATCAGGACGGGAACGAAAGCGCGCGGTCGGGCGAAGTGGAAGAGGAACTGCCGAATGAGTGAGGATGACAATCAATGAAGTATTGCCGGTTTGAGACGGATGCGGGTCCGCAATATGGCGAGGTGGTGGATCGGGCGGGGACGCTGTGGATCGAGCGGCTGCTGCCGCCCTTCGAGGAGGATCCCTGGACGCGGCTTTCAACCGGGCGCTTTGAGCCGGTCCCGATGGGGACGGTTAAGCTGCTGGCCCCGGTGGTGCCGTCGAAGATTGTCTGCATCGGGAGGAATTATCGCGAACATGCGGCGGAGCTGGGCAATGAGGTTCCCAAGGAGCCGCTGCTGTTTCTGAAAGCGCCGTCGGCGGTGATCGCGCCCGAGCAAGCGATCCGGATTCCAGCCCTCTCGCAGCGCGTGGACTTTGAGGGCGAGCTGGCCGTGGTCATCGGGAAGAAGGCGACGCGCATCTGGCCCGACGACGACCCGAGGAAGTACATTCGCGGGTACACGATCGTGAATGATGTGACGGCGCGCGATCTGCAGAAATCCGACGGGCAATGGTCGCGAGCGAAGGGATTCGACACGTTTTGCCCGATGGGGCCGCTGGTGACGGACGAAATCGATCCGGATACGGGGCTGACCGTTGAAACCAGGCTGAACGGCGAGGTGAAGCAGCACGGAACCACGAGCGATCTGATTTTTAACATTGCCGCGTTGCTGCGCCACATCACGGCGGCGATGACGCTGCTGCCCGGGGACGTGATCCCAACAGGCACGCCGGCCGGAGTGTCGCCGATGCAGCCGGGGGACCGGGTGGAGGTGACCGTGGAGGGAATTGGGACGCTGGGAAATCCGGTCGCAGGATGACTGCGACATGAGCACCGGGCCGGGCATCTAACCGAGTGGGGATTCTCCGAATATTTGCAGGAAATCCGGCCAGGCTATCTGCAACGAAAGCGCCGAATGCCGGATAATCGAGACACAGGCGGGAGGGATGGAATGGCGAAAACATTGCTGGCACAGCTCCGCAGCATGACGACGGTGGTCGCCGACACGGGCGACATCGACGCGATTGAAAAGGTAAAACCCCAGGATGCAACGACGAATCCGTCGCTGCTGACCGCGGCGGCGCAGATGCCCGCGTACAGCAAGATTGTGGACGACGTGCTGCTGGACGCGAAGAAGCAGCTGGGCGAGGATGCCGAAGACGCGAAGATCACGAAGCTGGCGTTTGAGAACCTGGCCGTGGCCTTCGGCAAAAAGATTCTGCAGATCATCCCCGGCCGCGTTTCGACCGAAGTGGACGCGCGCAAGTCGTACGACACCGAGGCGACGATCGAGCAGGCGCATTCGATCATCCAGAAATACGAGAGCGCGGGCGTATCGCGGCAGCGCGTGCTCATCAAGATTGCCTCGACCTGGGAGGGAATTCGCGCCGCAGAGAAGCTGGAGAAGGAGGGCATCCACTGCAATCTGACGCTGCTGTTCGGCATACACCAGGCGGTTGCGTGTGCTGACGCGGGCGTGACGCTGGTTTCACCGTTCGTGGGACGCATTCTCGACTGGTACAAAAAGGACACCGGCAAGGACTACCAGGGCGCGGACGATCCCGGCGTGCAGTCCGTGACGAAGGTCTACGACTATTTCAAGAAGTACGGATACAAGACGCAGGTGATGGGGGCGAGTTTCCGTAACACGGGCGAAATTATCGAGCTGGCCGGTTGCGATCTGCTGACCATTTCGCCGCACTTTTTGGAAGAGCTCGACGCGACCGAAGGCACGCTGGAGCGCAAGCTCGATCCGGCGAAGGCGCAGTCCATGCAGATTGAGAAGCTGACCATCGACAAGGCGACCTTCGACAAAATGCACGCTGCCGATCGCATGGCGAACGACAAGCTGAAGGAAGGGATTGAGGGATTCAGCAAGGCGCTGGAACAACTCGAGCAGCTGCTGGCGAAGCGGCTGAGCGAACTCGAAGCGGGATCGCCGAAGCCGGTGGGCGCACACTAACCGTACTCTGGATCAGGTGAATGCAGGCGGCCCTGAGAGGGCTGCCTGTTTTATTTCCGCGTCGCGCCGGGCAACCCTCGGGCGAACCCGCCAATCCATGCCCATGACCTGGCGATCTTGACTACGGCATGACTGAATAGGCATGATCGGGGTTCGGGCTCATTCACTCCCTGCCCTGGTCCGCTCGTCATTCGTTCCTTCACTGGCACAAATTTCTGTGAGGTCGGTCAAAGGATGCTGGTTCGAAGCAGCCGTACCCTGTTTCCAGGATTGATCGGAGGCGGGCACATGAGGCGGTTGAGGATTGCATTGGCTGCCCAGCTTCTTTTCTCACCGTTGCTGCTTGCCCAGGCTGCGCCGCAAGCGTTCGCCGATCTGCCGGATGCGCCGGTTCCCACGGCTTCCTGGACAGAAGGGGCGAAGGCCGGGTCCAGCAGCGTTGTTGCTGTGAGCGCGCCGCGCGAGCCAACGTCGCCGGAAGACTGCTCGCTGGATACGACGCATGCGCGGAATTGCCGGGTTCACTGGCGCCATCTGATCGTCACCACGACGCTGTTCAACGCCTTTGAAGACGCCGGCAATCTGTACAGCGGCTACTGGTATCGCGAGGAAACGACCAAGGGTGACTGGTGGGATCGCTACATCAATTCCGCGGCGGGCTGGAGATGGGATCGGTGGGATGACTACAATCCCATCCTCGACGATTACGTGGGGCATCCGATGATGGGCGCCATCACCAACGATCTGTGGATCCAGGACGACCCGCGGAGCAGGACGGTGGTGCAGTCGAACAGCTGGCCCTACTGGCGGCGCATGCTGCGAGCCGGCGCGTTTTCGACTGCCTACAGCTTTTGGTGGAAGCTCGGCCCGACCGGAGAGGCTGCCATCGGACACAACGGGGATCATTCGATTCCCTATTCGAATGGAAATGGGGAGAGCAACGAAACCGGCTGGGTGGAGCTGGTGACCACGCCCGTCGGCGGAGTGCTGTGGACGATGGGGGAGGACGCGCTGGACAAGCACGTCGTCGCGCCTGTGGAAGCGCCTGGGCGCAATCCCTTTGCGCTGCTGGGGCTGAGTTTTCTGGAGCCGGCGCATGCGACGGCGAACATTTTCCGCTTCCGGCCGCCATGGTACCGGGACGATCGCGTGGTCAAGGCGAAGTCGTTCTGGAGCGATCCGCCGGGCGAGAACGAAGTGCGCTTCGAGAAGACCTCGAGTGATTCGACCGCGAACGGGGCCAGTGAGGAAGTGTCGTCCGCGATCCCCGCAACTCCGGCGGTGGTCCGCAGCCCGAGCTCGGCCGGAGAATCGCCGGTGTGGCCGCGCCCGGGCGGCGAGCACGAATTTGGCGCATTGTGGGGACTTTCGCTGATGAGCGGACACATCTGGGGCTTCTCCGGCGACGTGAAATATATGCCGATCGTTGTGCGATACAGCTACCTGATCAGCCCCCACGACGCCTGGACGCTGCGCTACGCTCCGGAGTTTACGCCGCTGGCGATGCTGGACTGGCCCACGCCGGGTGCGGTTCCGACCACCGCGCAGCCGGCGGCGCAGTATCTGCGCACGCGGGCCTATGGCAGCGGGGTGAGCCCGGTCGGATTCGAGACAGATTTTCTGCCGGCGAAACGAGTCCAGCCCTTCCTCAGCACCAACGGCGGGTTCGTCTATTACGACCAGCGCGTGCTCTCACCGCAGGGATCGCAGTGGATGTACACCATCGACTTCGGCTGCGGCCTGCATTTCTTCCGCAAAGCGCGCCAGGACTGGAGCCTTGGCTACCGGTACCAGCATCTCTCCAACGCCAACATCAGCGAACACAATCCGGGAACCGACGCGAATACGTTTTATCTCGCGGTGTCACGCTTCCGCAGCAAGGGGTATCGCTAGTAATATGCCCCGGCCATAAGAGCAGGGGTATCATGATAGCCGCTCTCCCGGATTGCGAGGCTCTCATGTCTTTTATTCAGCGCGCGCTGCTGTTAGCCGCGGTGCTTTTCACGACTCCGTACCTCCTTCACGCCGATAACGAATCCAAAATTTTGGGCCGTATGCAGAATCTGCGCTCCCTTCCCGACGCACAGAGGCCCGCGGCTACCGTGCAGTTAGCCGCCGACATCCAGGCGCTGCCTTCGGGTTCCGGGAAAGTCAAAGTGGCCGATGAGCTGGCTCATCTGGTGACGGAAGGCGACCAGGGACAGGCGACGGTGCAGGCGGTCGCCGATGCGCTACGCCAGGCTCTGTCGGAAACGCCCGTTCCATCAAAGAAGGGCGAGACACCGATGCCCTATATGGACCTCGCCAACCTTGCGCGCTACGAGGGTGCCGCGGAGGAACTGAACGATCCCCTGTTTGCGAAAGCGCAGCAGACCCTCGTGGATCAGGAAACAGAAATTGCGAAGGCGGACTTCACGCTCAAGGATCTTCACGGAAAGAAATGGACGCTGTCCGACCTGCACGGCAAGATCGTGCTGGTGAACTTTTGGGCGACGTGGTGTGGACCATGCAAGCTGGAGATGCCCAATCTCGACTACTTCTACACGCGGTTCGGGTCCCAGGGCCTGGTGGTGCTCTCCATCACCAGCGAGGATTCTTTCAAGGTCGCTTCCTACACATCGCAGTGGAATTATCATCCGCCCATCCTGATCGACCAGGGCGGGAAGGTGTTCCAGCAATTTCATATTCAGGGAATCCCGAGGACGTTTCTTTTCGATCGCGACGGGAAGCTGCTGGCGGAGGCCATCGACCAGCGGACGCAACGGCAGTTCCTGGTGATGCTGTCGAAGACCGATCTGCATCCCTAAAAACAGCCCGTAGCCTGTGGCCGGTAGCTGACAACGAGTCAGTCGTTAGCTGACGGTGTGTGTGGTCAAAGTCACGGTGACCACGTCGTCCGGCGTTTTGGTGGTGCCGCTGTCGCTCTGCGGGTGGAACTCCACGGTGAGCGTTGTGGCATTCACGATGACGCGCAGATAGCCGTAGTCGGTGCCATCGTAGCTTTCGAGCGTCAGCGTGCTGTCGATGGGAAAGGGGGTGCGGAAGGTGCCGCGCAGGGCTTCGAGCGGCGAATGGCCGCCGCAGCCGGCGACGATGTAGGGAATCGAGAGGCCGTTCACGATACGGGTGTAGCGCTGGTAGTTGTGCGCGTGGCCGGCGAAGACGGCGTGCGGC